>NZ_JBYSXB010000050.1:0-36038 GCF_058781765.1 Arthrobacter sp. FW306-1B-G06A
CATTTGAAAGGGGGTCGGTCGCAATTTTTCCGCATCAGCGGCGGCGACTCGATCTACTTTACACACCCCCAAGACCCGGCGCAAATCACCCCTCGGGCGAGCAAGAACCGCGTCAATCCGGGACAAAACAGCCGGTTCGGCCCAAAAAGAAGCCACCGGCGTCGTCATCCAATGCTGTGTGCTGCGCCACTTAATCGCGAAGCCACGAAACTCGCCAAAGTCGGACACGCGAAGCATCAAAGCCCGGCCCCCTGCGCCTTAAACGCAAGAAGGGCCGGCAACCAAGCGGTTGCCGGCCCTTCTAGTACTTCTGGATTACCAGGAAGACTTGGTGATGCCCGGGAGCTCACCACGGTGAGCCATGTCGCGGAAGCGAACACGGGAGATACCGAACTTCTGGAAGGTACCGCGCGGGCGGCCGTCGATGATGTCGCGGTTACGCAGACGGATCGGGGAGGCGTTGCGGGGCAGCTTCTGCAGGCCGAGGCGAGCCTCTTCGCGTGCTTCGTCAGTCGCGTTGGCGTCAACCAGGGTCTTCTTCAGTTCGAGACGCTTTGCAGCGTAACGCTCAACGATGACCTTGCGCTGCTCGTTGCGAGCAATCTTGGACTTCTTAGCCATGTTTAGCGCTCCTCTCGGAATTCGACGTGCTGGCGGATCTTGGGGTCGTACTTCTTCAGGACCAGGCGGTCCGGGTCGTTACGACGGTTCTTGCGGGTTACGTAGGTGTAACCGGTTCCCGCAGTCGACTTCAGCTTGATGATCGGACGTACGTCCTTGTCTTTTGCCACTAGAGCTTCACCCCGCGAGCCAGAACTTCGGCGACGACTGCGTCGATGCCGCGAACGTCGATGGTCTTGATGCCCTTGGCCGACAGGGTCAGCGTGACATTACGGCGCAGGGACGGAACCCAGTAGCGCTTCTTCTGGATGTTGGGGTCGAACCGACGCTTGTTGCGGCGGTGCGAGTGCGAAATGCTGTGTCCAAAGCCCGGCTCGGCTCCGGTCACCTGGCAGTTTGCTGCCATGACGACTCTCCTAAAAAATAAAATGAAACGGCAAGCAGAATTCCTGTTTCCCGTGCAATAGGTGACGTCCGCAACCAGTCCACACCGTTTTCGGTAGTTCCCGCAGGCTGGATCCCTCGACTGAAATCAGCCAATGGTCACCGCCGCGGCGAAGGTAGTGGGTCCGGACAACAGGCCGGAATACTGGGCGAATACTGGAATGCACGCAACTTGAGCCCCTAACTACCGGCCCGCGGATCTCCTGTTGTTGCCAACAGTCACCGCCAACCGGAGCAATTGCACACGCTCCGCGCCACCTAGCGCCTAATAAGTCTAGGCGCTGGGGGAAATTAAGACCAATCGGGTGTATAAGAACGAAGTTCCCAACTCATAAGCGGAGGCTAGGCCCTTCACAGGAGATCGAAAGGTTGAGAGTTCAATCTTGAGGCATGAAGTCACAACTCCTCGCCTCCCCAGGCCAACGTGTGGGTATGTCCCCGGGCCGGCCGCCAGCGCCCGAGCGGCGCAATCCCGCCAAGGGAAGGTTCGCTGCGCAGCATCGCAGACGCATGTTCCGGACGGACATGCTCACCGTTGCGCTGTGGGCTTCCCTCGCGGCGGCGCTGGCGTTGTGGCTCGCCGACGGCGGGATGTCGTCGGTCGGGAACCTCACCCAAGCGGTCACCGCAGCCGGGATCCTCGCCGGGCTTGCCGGTATGGATCTGGTTTTCCTGATGCTTCTGCTCGCGGCACGCTTGCCTTTCGTGGACGGCGCGGTCGGCCATGACAGGGCGTTGGAGTTCCACCGGAAGCTAGGCAAACCGGCGCTCTACCTATTGCTGGCGCACGGACTTCTCGTCGCGACCGGTTACGGCATGGCCGAGGGCCTGAACCCCGTCAGCGAAGCCGTTTCGCTCTGGGTGCTGGTACCCGACATGTGGTTGGCGTTCGTCTCCATGGCGCTCTTCATTGCCGTGGTGGTCACCTCGCTGGTAGCTGTTCGCCGCCGCTTTCCCTATGAATTCTGGTACTTCGTCCACCTGCTCACGTATTTGGCCGTAGCGCTCGCCCTGCCGCACCAGTTCAGCGTGGGCGGATTATTCGCCGAAGGCACCTGGCAGCGTTGGTACTGGCTGCTGCTCTACATCGGAACAGGCTCGGCGCTGGCGTGGTTCCGTGTCGCCCAGCCGGTGATAGCCACCTACCGGCACCAGTTGACCGTGCGGCGCGTGGTTCCCCTTGCGCCCGGCGTCTTCAGCATCGAAATGAGCGGCCTGCGATTGAACGAATTGTCGGGAAACGGCGGCCGGTTCTTCGTCTGGCGCTTCCTTGCCCCAGGCATGTGGTGGCAGGCACATCCGTTCAGCCTCTCCGCGGAACCGATCATGCCGCCGTCGGGCACGGCATACGGGCGGCCCGCCCAACAGCCCACCTTGCGGATCACCGTCCGGAACCTGGGAGCGGGCTCGGCCCGGCTGGCTTCGCTCAAACCGGGAACGAAAGTAGCCATCGAAGGTCCCTACGGTGTCTTCAGCACGGCGGCCCGGAGCCGGGAACACGTTGTGATGATCGGCGCAGGAATCGGAATCACGCCCCTCCGGGCGCTCCTGGAATCCACCCCCTTCGCGCCCGGCCAGGCGACCGTCCTGTTGCGCGGCAGCACCACTGACGAGCTATTCCTTGGCGACGAGATCCTGGAATTGTGCCGGAAACGCGGTGCCACGCTCTTCCATCTGACCGGCCCGCGGTCGGCGAATCCCCAAAGCGCGTGGTTGCCTGCCTCTGCCGGCACCTCGCGCCTGCGGGACTTCGTACCGGCCATCACCGACGCGGATGTCTACATCTGTGGTCCATCGGCTTGGGCCCGCCAGGTGCTGGCTGAGGCAAAAAGCTCCGGCGTCCGGGAGGAGCAGCTCCACTACGAAAGGTTTGACTGGTGAGACTCAGGGCAGGAATATCAGCGGCGCTGGCGTCGGCGGCAATCCTTGTGGTCGGGTGGCAGTCGGGTGCACACGTGGCTGACTCGAACGCATCGGCGGTCACCACCTCCGCAACCGGAACCACGGGCGGTACCGCTTCAGGAACGGGCTCGACGGCGAACGGAAGCACCGGGAGCAGTGCGTCCGGATCGTCCTCGGGAACCGGAGCCGGCTCCAGTTCCAGCACGGGCTCCAGTTCGAGTTCCAGTTCCAGTCTGGGGGCATCGGCCAAGGCAGGGGGCACCTACGCCGGCACGGCAGTGGAGACGCGCTTTGGAACGGTACAGGTCCAGGTAACCATCAAGGCCGGCGTCATCACGGATGTCACAGCCCTGCACCTGACCGACCAAGAGCAACGGTCCGTCCAGATCAGCGCCAGGGCTGCACCCCTGCTCCGCTCCGAAGTGCTGAGCGCCCAGTCGGCGAACGTGCAGACCATCGGCGGGGCCACCTATACCAGCGAGGCATATTTGACATCCCTCCAGGCGGCCCTCGATGCAGCCCACTTCTAAGCCACGCGAGACCGGAGGGGGCAGTTCGGAGCCCCGCCTTCGTTCCCGGACGTTCACCAGCATGGGCACCGTGGTGAGCATCGCCATCCCGACTGCTCCAGGGATGGCCCCCCAAGCCGCGGTGGAAGAACTCGAGGCGGCCACCGCCGTCGTCGAGCAGTTGTTCACGGGGTTGGACCGGACGTTTAGCCTCTACCGTCCCGACTCGGAGGCGAGCGCGATGGCGCGGGGCGAGCTGGCCCTGAGGGACGCCTCCGTGGACATGCGCCGGCTGTATGTCGAGGCTGTCGACTGGCGCAGCCTCACGGCAGGTGCGTTTACGGCGGAACGGCCCGACGGCGTCGTGGACTTGGCGGGGATCGTCAAGGGACATGCGATACGGGAAGCCGGAACGTCGCTGCTCGCGCTGGGGCTGCAGGATTGGTGCCTCAACGCGGGCGGGGATGTCCTTGTGGCCGGTTCGCCGACGCCGGGCACTGCGCGGCCGTGGCTGGCGGGGATTATTGACCCGGAGGATCGGACGACGCTCCTGACCGCGTTTCCCCTCGGCAGCAAGGGCAGGCACGCGCTGGCGACCTCGGGAACGAGCGAACGCGGCCACCACATTTGGTCTGCGGGCCTCCAATCGGCGCGGGACGAGGGGTTCCGCCAGGTTTCAGTGGCAGCGGCCGATATCATCACGGCCGACGTCCTGGCCACCGCCATCATGGCGGGCGGCGCCGGGACCCTCGCGCTGGCCACCTCCCACTGGGACGTGGACGTGCTCGCGGTGAAGAACGACGGCGAACTGCTCGCCACGCCGGGCTTCCGGAAACTTGCTACGGCCGGGTGAGCTGCGGGTACTTCGGGCTGAGACCGTCACCTGAGGACTTGCCCGTCACGCGGCGGACCACCCACGGGGCTGCGTGTTCACGGGCCCAACGCGCATTGGCCCGCAACGCTTCCACGCGCGCAGGCTGGGGTTGCGGGACCGGCGGCGGAACCTCGAGGGAACCTTCGTGCTCCAGGACGGCCAGCACCCGGTTGGCCATGTTGATGTGGCCCGCAGTGGACATGTGCATCCGGTCCTGCGCCCACATGTGCCAGTCGTGGTATTCGCTGAAGCGCCAGTAGTCCACCACCAGCGCACCGTGGTTTTCGGCGATTTCCCGCAGCAATTCGTTGTAGATCGCGGTGCGTCCGCGCATGGTGCCGAAAACCTTGGAACTGCGGGCATCGAAGCCCGTGAAGAGAAGCAACGTGGCGCCGGTGGCACTGATCTTCCCGATGCCGGCCTCGTAGTCTTCCATCAGCCTGTCGATATCGACTTTGGGGCGGAAGATGTCGTTCGCGCCCGCGTATAAGGTCACCAGCGTCGGTTGAAGCGCGACGGCGGCGTCCACCTGCTCTGCCATGACTTGCCGGAGTTTCTTGCCCCGGATGGCCAGGTTGGCGTAGCCGAAATCGTCGTTGCTTTGGGCCAATTGCTGGGCAACAAGGTCTGCCCATCCCCTGACCCCGTTGGGGCGCGAGGGGTCGGCGTCGCCAAGTCCTTCGGTGAACGAGTCACCCAATGCCACGTACCGGGCAGAAAAATCCATGGCGCCAGTCTTTCATCAGTGCGGGGCGGCCGTCACGTGGGGCCGGTGCTCAGGGCGCGGCGGCTCCGGCCGCGGGCACCGGCCGCGGGCACCGGCCGCGGGCACCGGCCGCGGGCAGCAGTTGCCGCCGGCAGCGAGGCCGCTGGCGTGGCGCCGGCGGCTTAGCGTTCGCGCAGGATCCAGTGATCGTCGTCCAACCGGGCCACGATTTTCTCGCCGATCCGCGCGAGGTCCGCAACGTCGTCGTCGGTCATGGCGTCCAACATCAAGGCGCGGACGGCATCCACATGACCCGGGGCGAGGGACACGATGGTGTCCATGCCGGCCTCGGTCAGGTGCGCCACGGTGACACGGGCATCGCCCGGGTGGGCCTCGCGCTCCACCCAGCCGCGTCTCTGCAGCTTGGTGACGACGTGCGACAGCCTCGACAAGGAAGCGCTGGTGCGGGCGGCAAGTTCACTCATCGGCAGGAAACGCCCCTCCGCTTCGGACAACATGGCGAGCACGTTGTAGTCGAAAAGCGACAACTTGCCGGCCGCTTGCAGTTGGGTGTCCAGGGCTGCGGGCAGCAGGGTGTTGATGCTCAGGAGGGCCAGCCAGGCACGGCGTTCGTCGGCGTTGAGCCAGCGCGGTTCGGTCATGGATTCATCTTAGAAGGAAATCAATGCTTGACACTTCAACTTAAGGTCATTATTGTTTTGGTTGAAGCTTCAAGTAACTGATCGTGAACCAATCGTGAGCACTCAAGCAAAGGAAACAACAATGGCTGACATCACCATCATCGGTACCGGCAACATGGCGTCCGGCATCGTGGCCCGCGCGGCCACCGCAGGCAAGAGCGTCCAGGTCCTCAGCCGCGACGCCGGCTCCGCTGCTGCCCTTGCGGCGACGGTCAACGGAACCTCCGGCATCACGGGATCCCCGGTGGAAGGCAGCATCGTGGTGCTGGCCACCCCGTTCGACGCCTCCAAAGAAGTCCTTTCTTCCTATGGCTCAGCGCTCAACGGCAAGACGATCGTGGACATCTCCAACCCCGTGAACTTCGAGACCTTCGATTCCCTCACCGTTCCCGCCGGAACCTCGGCCGCCGAAGAACTGCAGGCCTTGGTCCCCGGCGCATCGGTAGTGAAGGCCTTCAACACCGTCTTCGCCGCCACGCTCGCGGAGGGCGAAGTGGACGGCCAGACCCTCGATGTACTCGTGGCGGGCGACGACGCCGAGGCGACGGCCGCCGTCGTCGACTTCGTCAAAGGTGCCGGGCTGCGTCCGGTGAACGTCGGACCGCTGCGCCGCTCGCGTGAGCTCGAAGCCTTCCAACTGCTCGTCATGACTCTCCAGATCAGCGAAGCCCACCCCGACTACAACTGGAACTCTGCAGTCAAGCTCCTGCCGTAGTTCACTTTCGGAGGGCGGCCCTTTGAGGCCGCCCTCCGCGTTGTAGGCTGGGCGGCATGTTCGTGGTTTCGCTGACTTATAAAGTTCCCGACGAGATCGTCGATTTCCACCGCCCCGCACACATGGATTGGGTCAAAGAAGCGTTCGACGCCGGCACTTTCGTTGCGTCCGGACGTCGCGTTCCAGCCATCGGAGGTGTCCTGTTGTCCAACGTCGACCGTGCAACACTGGACGCTTCCCTGGCGACGGATCCGTTCTACGTCAACGGAGTGGCCGACTTCGAGATCATCGAATTCACGGTCACCACGGCATCCGCGGGCTTCGAAAACCTGCTGGACTAGTTAGCTTGGGCGTCCAGGGCGTCACGCGGGGCACACCGCCGCCAAAAATTTGTCAGGCGTGACGCCACCCCCTTAAATCCGGGCCGGCTCTGGGGACGTCCCCAACCGCTCCGGCAAGACCACCGGCATAAGGGCCGGCCAGCGGGCGCTCAGGTGATCGCCGCTCGAAACTCCCCTGAAACGACGCGAAAGCCAGGGTGCCACATCGCGCCTGAGCCACGCGGCGTCGTCGGTCATGATCTCGGCGCGGCTCCGCGGTTGCAGCGCCCCAAGCACCGGTGCGGCGAGCGAGTGCGTGGCACCCAAGACCTCCAAGACCTTCTTGGCCATGTATTCGTGCCCGATACCGGACATGTGCAGCCGGTCCGGAGCCCACATCCGGCGGTCCTGATATTTTTCGAAGCACCAATGGTCCACCAGAAGCGTTCCGTAGGCTGCGGAAATGCGCCGGATGTGTTTATTGAAGACTGCCGTGCGCAGCTTGAGCGGCTCCAACACCGGCGAAAGCGGCACGTTGTACTCAGTGAAAAGCAGGACTTGGGCGCCACTGTCCGCGATCCGGGCAACGGCATCCTCGAATCCACGGACCAGCATGCGCATGTCCAGTCGGGCGCCGAGCAGATCGTTGCCGCCAGCGTGGAAACTGACCAGGGTGGGGGCCATCGCGAGCGCGGGCTCGAGTTGTTCAACCACGATCTGCCTGAGCCGACGGCCGCGGAGGGCAAGGTTGGCGTACTGCGTCTGCGGCTGGTGCCTTGCCAGTTCCTCTGCCACGCGATCGGCCCAGCCCCTGCAATCGTTGGGAAGGCGAAGGTCTACGTCGCCGACGCCTTCAGTGAAGGAATCTCCGACGGCGACGAATCGCATTGGTGTCTCCATGGCCATGGTCATGTCCCCCCGTTGTTTTGCGCGTTGCCTTGCGCGTTGCTTTGTGCCTTGGTTCCGGCCGCGGCTGAGCCCGCCGCGGCGGCTTGGCGTTCCGCGAGTTTTCGGAGCCCGGCCTTCCGCGGCACCTTTACGGGCTCGGGCCAGCGCGGGCCAAGGGCGTCCCCGAGCGTGACGCCGCGAAGCTTCCGGCCAAACAACGGCAGCACCCAGTCGTTCACCCAGCGGCGCTGACGGCGTTCCCAGTCGCGCAACTTGAGGCGCTGCGGCGGTTCCCAGTCTTTGGGCGAGAACTTATGCGGGACGCCGAGGTGATCCAGGACCTGCGAGGCCATATATTTGTGCCCGGCTTTGGACATGTGAAGGCGGTCCGAAGCCCACATCCGGCGGTCGTGGTAAGCGTCAAGGCACCAATAATCCACCAGCACGGCCCCGTACTTGGCGGCCAGCTCGCGGACGCGCTCGTTGTAGAGGGCATTCCGCTTCTTGAAGGGTTCCAGCACGGCCGAGACCTTGACGTCGTACCCCGTGAACAAGACCAAGGTGGCCCCCGTGGATGCGAGGCGGGCCACGAGCCTTTCGTACTCGGCCATGAGGATGTCCATGTCCGTGCCGAAGTCCAGGATGTCGTTTCCGCCGGCGTAGAGCGTGATGAGCGTGGGTTCCATGGCCAGAGCACGGTCCAATTGCTCGTCGACGATGTGACGGAGCCGCTTGCTCCGCACCGCAAGATTGGCATACTCCCAGCCAGGTTCGGCCTTGGCCAGTTTCTCGGCGACGCGGTCGGCCCAGCCCCGGACGCCGTTCGGCAGGGCCTCGTTCCGGTCCCCCACGCCCTCGGTGAAGGAATCGCCCAAGGCAACAAACCGCCGTCGTCCGTTCTGGTCAGCATCAAGCACGTTCCCAGCCACCACGCCAGCGTAGCCCCGCCCGGTTGCCCGCCGGCAAAGCCCAGGTTAATTCGACGCTCGCTCACCTATAGGGCATTCTGGCCGAACGCCCGCTCACTTATGGCGCGTTTCGGGCGAACCCCCGCTCACCTATAGCCCCATTCGGCCAGACGCCCGCTCACCTGACGTGAGCGAGCGTTCCCGGTTTTGGCCGCATATGTGAGCGAGCGTCGGCGAAAAGGACGATATATGTGAGCCGGCGTCGGAGGGGGCAGGTTAGAGTTCGGCTTTCCCTTTGCGCCAGTAGCCCATGAACGCCACCTGCTTCCGGTCGATCCCCACATCCCGGACCAGGTACCGGCGCAACTCTTTGATGACTCCTGCCTCGCCTGCGATCCAGGCGTAGAACGGCAAAGCGCCCGAGGGAAGTCCTGGGTTGCGGCTCGCTTCGATCGCGGCTGTGTCCATGCGCAGCGGGGTTTCCCACAAGATGTCCCGGTCCACGTTGACATCTTCGGGCTCGGGGCCGGCGGCGCCATCGAGCGAGATGATCCCCACCCAACCGGGGACGGGTACAGCTCCGCGTACGGCTTCCTTCAGCAACTCCCCGTGAGGCCGGGACCGGCCGAGGGCCGTGCCCCGCGCGAGCCACGTGATTTCGATGTCGGCGTCTGTGTCGAAGTCTTGGAAATCCCCGGCCTCGGGTACCTCAAGGAAGGCATGCCCTGTGATTTCCGCGGGCAAGGACTCCAGGATCGCGCCAATGGCGGGGACGGCTGTTTCGTCGCCCGCAAGAAGGACCCGCTGCGCCAAGCCGGGACGCCATTCGATGCCGGAATACGTTTCGGCGGTGACGCAATGGGCTGCCCGGTTGTTCGGGCCGATGATGGTGATCGAATCCCCCGGCTTCGCGGCGAGCGCCCAGTTGGCGGCGGGCCCGCCCGTCGGGTGAACCGCACCGCCGTTGACGCCGGGCCCCGCCACACCGCCGCTAGCGCCGCCGGCCCAACCGCCGTGACCGCCGCCGTCGAAGTGCATTACGAAGTCGACGTCGATCTCGGGGTAGACGGCGTCGAGCCTCTCGTTCCGCACGGTGTAGGTCCGCATCGATCCGCGGACCGCGGGATCCATCGCCAACCACTCTTGGTACCAACCGGCGTCGCCCGTGTGGAAGGCGGGCAACGGCAGGGGGTGCCCGTCGGCGTCGAGCGAGGGAATCATGAGTTTGATGCGCAGGTCCAGGGTGTTCCCCGAAACCCCGAATCCGCGCAGGCAATATCCCCCGAACGTGATGCGGCGGAAGTTAGGGCCGAGATCCTCGACGGCGGTGACCGTGACATCGAAGGCCAGGGTCATCGGCTCCGTGGTTGCGTTTCGCACAACGGCGTCTGCGTTCATGAGGCGAACTCCAATTCGATGGACGTTGAGTGAGCGGCGGTGCGGTGCCGGCCGATCGGGAGAACGAGCGGGGTGCCGGATATTGGATCCGGAACCACCCGGGACTCCAGGCCGAAAACGTCGCGCACCAAGTCCTCGGTGACCACTTCAATCGCGGGCCCCTCGGCGACGATCGCCCCGGTCTTCATGGCGATGACGTGGTCGGCGTAACGCGCTGCCAGGTTGAGGTCATGCAACACGATTGCCACGGTGGTCCCCCGGCTGCGGTTGAGGTCGGTCACCAGGTCCAGCACCTCCACTTGGTGTGCCAGGTCAAGGTAGGTGGTGGGTTCGTCGAGCAGCAGGACCTCGGTCTCCTGCGCGAGGGCCATGGCGATCCACACCCTCTGGCGTTGCCCACCGGACAATTCGTCGACGTTCCGTTCAGCAAGCCCAAGCGTTGACGTGGTCTCGAGTGCGCGTTGGACGGCGAGATCATGCACCGACCGGTCGCCAGTCCTCCAGTGGCGGAAGAACCCTTGGTGCGGATACCGTCCGCGGCCCACCAGTTCGCGGACGGTGATGCCATCCGGGGCGAGGGGGTGCTGCGGAAGAAGGCCGAGCGTGCGGGCGAGTTCGCGGGCAGGGCGGGAGTGGATGTCCTTGCCATCCAGTGTGACGACGCCGGCGCTCGGCTTCAGGAGCCTGGACAGCCCCCTGAGCAACGTGGATTTCCCGCATGCGTTGGCACCCACGATCATGGTCACTTTGCCTTCGGGAACCTCCGTCGAGAGTCCTTCGACCACCCGTCGTTTCTCGTATTGGAGCGTCAAGCCGCGTGCACTCAGTTGTGCCATGTCAGGCTTCCTTTCGGTTGGACGTGACCAGAAGCCACAACAGGAATGGAGCGCCGAGGGCGCCGGTAATGACGCCGACCGGCAGGACGGTGCCGGCCAGAACCAGGGGTGCCACGTTGTACGCGAAGTAGTCGGCCGCGAGGACGATCAAGGCGCCGGTGAACGCCGACGCCGGGAGGCTGGGTCGGCCGACCACCCGCCGGGCGATCGGCCCGGCAAGAAAGGCGACGAAGGCAACCGGACCGGCAGCCGCCGTCGCCATTGCTGCGAGCGCGACTGCGGTGATCACCAGGCCGAAACGTACGGCGTTTACGCGGATTCCTAGTCCGGCCGCGGCGTCGTCCCCGAGTTCGAGCATGCGCAGCGGTACGGCGAGGAGGGCCAACGCGGGAACAAGCACGGCGAGCGAGGCCATGAGTACGCCCACGCGCTCCCAATTGGCCGAATTCAAGGAACCGTTGAGCCATATGAGGGCCTCGGAGGCTGTCCGGATATCCGCCCGGGTCATGAGGAAGTTCACCACCGCCCCCAATGCGGCGGCGACACCAACGCCGGCGAGGATAAGCCGGTTGCCTGCCGCATTCCCGCGACGGCCGCCCGACCCGCCCCCTGAACCCGAGCCGCCGCGCGAAATGGCGTAGATGACAAGCGCGACGCCGATCGCACCAGCGAGCGCGGCCGCGGACACGGCGGCACCGGACGCGCCGAACACCACAATGGCCAGGACTGCCGCGGCACTCGCACCGTAACTGATGCCGATGACGTCGGGGCTGGCAAGGGGATTGCGGAGCATGGTCTGGAAGAGCCCGCCCGAGAGGCCGAACGCCACACCAATCAGGATTGCCAGCACGGCCCGCGGCAGTTTGTTTTCCATGACGATGAAGCTTGCGCCCGGGATCTTCTCCCCGCCCGTCAAGTGGGCAGTGAGGATCCTGAAGAAATCGGGGATGGTGACCGTGTAGCTGCCAAGGAGCACAGTCACCGCAAAGAGGACCACGACGCCGGTGCCCAGGAGTGCGGTGCTGCTGCGGAGGTTCACAGCGACGCCCCCTTGCCCCGGCGGACGAGCCACACGAAGACGGGGGCACCGACGATGGCCGTCATGATGCCCGCGGGAACTTCGCCCGGCAGCAGCACTACCCGGCCGATCACGTCCGAAACCAGGAGGAGTGCCGGCGCGAGAACCATGGAGAACGGCAGGATCCAGCGGTAGTCCGGACCCGTAAAGAAACGCACGGCATGTGGAACCACGAGTCCGACGAATCCGATGGGACCAGCCAACGCCGTGGCCGATCCGCAGAGCAGCACGATTCCAAGCGCGGTGACGCCCCTGGCCAGGGTCACATTCTGGCCGAGCCCGCGGGCAACGTCATCGCCGAGGGCCAGGCTGTTGAGGATCCGCCCGCTGCCCAGCACGATCAACGCGCCAATCAGCAGGAAGGGCAATCCGGTCAACACCACGGACCAGTCGCTGCCGGCAATTCCACCCACCTGCCAGAAACGGAAGCGGTCCAGGGTGTCCTGGCTCGAAACCAGGATGACGTTCATTATCGAGTAAAGCCCCGCACTCAGCGCCGCCCCCGCCAAAGCGAGCTTCACCGGCGTCGCACCGTCACGCCCGATCGACGCAATCAGATAGACGACGACGGCGGCCGCCGCGGCACCGACGAAAGCGAACCAGATGTAGCCGCTCGCCCCCGAGATACCGAAAAGGTAGATCCCGGCGACCACAGCCAGTGCCGCCCCGGCGTTGACGCCCATGATGCCCGGGTCCGCAAGGGGGTTGCGGGAGACGCCCTGCATCGCGGCGCCCGCAAGGCCAAGGGCAGCCCCTGCCACCAAACCGAGCACAGTGCGTGGAATGCGGGTGTGGACCACCGCATGGTTCCCGTCGTCGGGGCTGAACTGCGTGAGTGCTTGCCACACGGTTTCGAGGGACAAGCCCCGTGCGCCGATCGCGAGCGAGGCCGCACAGGCAAGCGCAAGCACGACGACGGCGGCCAGCAGCCAGGCGGCGCGGTTGCCGCGTCCCCGGCCCCCGACGTCGGGCCCGGCCTTCGCGCGAACTAGCAGGTGTTGCCCTGTGGAAGCGATGTGAGGGTCATGAGCTGCCAGCTCGCGCGCCGTTCCGCCCGCGGAAGGTGGGCCCGCCGTCGTCGTGCTTTGTGTCATGTCAGGCGTATCGCTACTTGGCTGCCGCGTCGGCGCCCTTGGCCAGCTGGGGCAGGAACATGTCCAGTGCCCACGGCAGGCTCAGCGGCGAGGATGCGGAGATCGCCAGGGTGAGGGTGTTGTCGGAGTCGGCAACCAGGGCGCCCTTCTTGATGGCGGGGATCTGGCCCAACAGGGGGTCCTGCTTGATTTGGTCAGTGGTCTTGGAGTCCGGCACCCACGTCACGAAGACGTCCGAGGAAAGCTCGTTGGCCTTTTCAGCGGACCACGGAACGAAAAATTCCTTGGAGCCCTTGCTGGCGTTCTGCACCACGGGGGCGAGCGTCATGCCGATTTCCGACAGGAAACGCGGTCGGTTGTCGTTGGCTGTGTAGACGTTGACGCCGTCGCCCTTGGCAGGCTCAAGGTTGCCGTAGATGAAGGACTTGCCGGCGAGCTGCGGAAACGCGGCGACCTTGGTCTTGATAGTGGCCTCGGTGTCCGAGACGAGCTTGGTGGCCTCTGAGCTCTTACCCAAGGCCTGGCCGATGATCGTGGTGGCTTCCTGCCATGGCGTGCCGTACGCGAGTTCGGGCTGTGCCACCACCGGGGCAATATCAGAGAGTTTCTTATAGTCGGCTTCGGTCAGGCCAGAGTACGCGGCGAGGATGACATCGGGGGCCAGCTTGGCGACTTCCGTGAAATTGATACCGTCTGCCTCGGAGAACTGGACCGGCGCCTTCGGGGTGCCAAAGCCGGCGCCCAACTTCTCGAGCGCGGCGTCCTTCCAGGGAGTGGAGCCCTTGCCGTTGTTGCCCCACGCAACCTTCGGTACACCGACCGGTACGACGCCGAGAGCCAAGGCAACATCGTCGTTGACCCACGAGGCGGTCACCACGCGCTGCGGTTGCGCCTTGATGGTGGTCTCACCGAAGACGTTCTTGATGGTGATTGGGAACTGACCGCTTGAGGCCGGCGTCGTCGCTGAAGTGGCGGTAGTTGAGCCGGTCGAGCAAGCGGTGAGGGACAGCGCGACGGCGGCAACGGCTGCGGTCGCTGCACCTGCGGTCTTCAGCAGGGCTCGGCGTGAGGGGCGGGAAGCCACGGGACTCCTTAGGTAAGTGATGCAAACCTAAGTAAGGCTAGCCTACCCTTCTGATAATTACGAAACGTTTGCGTCGCGTAATTAATTCACGCTCTGCGTGCCCTCAAACGCCCGCTCACCTATCACGGCCAAAACCCCATCGCTCGCTCACCTATCACGGCCAAAACCCCATCGCTCGCTCACCTATCACGGCCAAAACCCCATCGCTCGCTCACCTATGGGAAACCGTGCGGGAATTTTTGGACACCACCGACGACTTTTGCAAAGATGACAGAGCCGGTTGATTCAACGAACTGGCCAGGGCCGTGAAAGCGGCGAAGATCGAGAGGATGAGCATGCGCACTACACACGTTGGCGCTGCGATGGTTGGCGAGGTGGCCGTTTTGGCCTGCTTTGCAGCCCCCTCTGCGTCGGCCATCCCGCTCGGCGGCCAGGGAAACTAAACCCACCGCCCCTGCACTAGAAGCACTCTAAGGTTCCTTTGCGGTGCCCTCGGATCGCCAGACGCCATGCGTCCTTCCTCTTCGGAGCCCAATCGATCTGAAAGAACTTTGCCGTGCAGAAAATCACCGCCCAACAAATCCGTTCCTCATTCATCAACGCGAGCCGCTCGGAGGCCGCCAAACTCAACCTCCCGAAGGACTTCGATTCCCTCGACTGGGACAACCTCGAATTCCTTGGCTGGCGCGACGAAAAGATGCCCATGCGGGGCTACCTCGTCCTCCCGAACGATGATTCCCTCACTGGCATCATGCTGCGCGCACCCGAGGGAGGCTCCGGCAAGAAGCGCTCGGTCCTTTGCGAACTGTGCCGCGACGTGTTTTCCAAGGACGATGTCTATCTTTGGGTTGCCAAGCGCGCGGGCCAATCGGGCCGCGACGGCAACACCGTGGGGACGTTGATCTGTGCAGAATTCGGCTGCTGCGCCAACGTCCGGAAGGAACCCCCGGCGAATGAGATCAATCCGGACCCGGCCGACGTCGTCGTTCGCCAAATCGCCGGGCTGCAGTCCCGGACTGCCCAGTTCCTGGGGCGGGTCCAAGGGAAGTAGCCGCCTGCGGCGGACGCTCGCTCTATCTCTAGTGAGCGAGCGTCCGCCGGAAACCCGACATACGTGAGCGAGCGGCGTCGGGGCTAGCGGAGCACGATGTCCACGGGGTTGGCTTCGGAACGCCATTCGCCGGGCGCGCCCGGGGCGCCGATGACGGGGGCCGTGAGCACGCCGGAGCGGTTGGTCCGCTTGTCGCGCAGGATTTCCGTGACCGAACCAAGATGCCGGGACAGGTCGATGACGTTTTCGGGGGCCGCCAGCAACAACTGGAAGCCGAACTCGTGCAGGGCCTTGATGCCTGCGCCGGCGAACTCCTCCGACGCGAGGACGAACGCCTCGTCCATCATCACCGTTCCGTACGTTGTGAAACCCTGCTCGGCGATGCCCAATTGGTAGCTCAGGGCCGCCGCCATGATGAACGCAGTGAATCGCTGCCGCTCGCCACCGGACATCGATCCGGTGTCTGCGTGCATGTACACCTCGGTCTTCTTGCCACCCCGCGGGCCTTGGACGGAGCGGTGCTCCTTGCACTGGATGAAGAGGTGCCCGCGGACATCCAGCACCTCGGCCCGCCAGCGCCGGTCCTCGGGGGTCTGCGAACCGAGCCGCTTGACCAGGGTTTCGAGCGACTTGTAACGGTTGGTGAGTTCGACGTCGTCGTCCGCCTCGGGTGAGCCCGCGGCCCCCGAAGCGGCGCCGGCCGCGCGGGACGGCCGCGAGTGGCGCGTCTTCAACGCGTTGTGGATGGCGTCCTTGAACTGCTTCGCAGTGGCGGGCAGCGTCTGTTTGATATCGAGTTCCAGGAAGCTGCCCTCGTGGAAGTTGACCTCGGACAGGATGCCGTTGAGGGGAAGGATGCGGCTCGTGATGGCACGGCGTTCCTCGTCAAGCAAGTGCAGCAAGGTGCTGAACGATTCATGCGTGCGCTGGTTGAAGAACTGCCGGAATTCGGCCTCCTGCGCGGGCAACCCTTCGCTGACGATCTGGTGATAGCGGGACTCGAACTCCCCCGCGGCGCCGATCGAGGTCCCGTGGTCCGCGGAAATGGCGGTACCCCATTCGCGCACGAATCCTTCGAACATGCGCGTCAGCCGCTCGGCCAACGCCTGCCCGCGCGACTCAGTGGCATGCAGTTCCGCCAAGAGCTTGCTCCGGACTTCGGCAGCCAGGGTGTCGAGTTCATGGAGCTCGCCCACCTCGCCGAATGCGCTGAAGTACGGCTCGAGGGCAGCAACTGTAGCGCCCGACGGCGGCGCCTGGTCCAGGCGGTTGCGCGCAGCATCCAGGAGGGCGTCAGCCGTGGTCATCTGGTGGTCGAGCGTCTTGTATTCGCTCTGCAAAACCGCCGCCGAACCTGTGGAGGACTGGTGCTTTTCGCGTACGGCCTCGATATTTGCACGCAAGGGCTCCAGATCGGCCTGCGCGGCCAAGGCATCCTTGAGCCGCTGCTCGATCTTCGCGAGTTCCTCGGCCGCCACCGCTGCAGAGACCTGTTCCCAGCCACGCTCATCGTCGGCGATGCGACGCAAGGCATCGAGCTGGCGGGTCATGCCTTGGTGCGAATCCTCGCGGCTTTGGGCGAGTTCGGCGGCCTTCAGAAGCTCGTTCTCGAGCTCGCCGACCTTCGCGGCCACGAGCTCCAGCTTGGAAGCGTTGTCGAAACCGAGAACATAGTCTTGCCGGCTCGTGAAGCGATCGTCCTTCTCCACCGTGTGCCTGTTGCGCTTGACCACTCCGCCCAGGCTCAGGCCTTTGTCCAACTTAGCGAGCTCGTCCGGGTCTTCCACGCACGGGTACGCGAAATCGAGGGCGATCCGCTCGCGGATCCACTCTCCGGCGTCGGCGTTCGCCCCCAAGGTGAGGATGTTCAGCTTCGTCAGCAAATCGCCGTCGGACACGTCCTCCACAGCCAAGGCCCCGCCCGCGAGCGGTTTGGAGACGTCCACTGCCCGCAGCGCGCCGCGGACCGTGTTGTCGTTCAGGTAGCGCGTGACGGCGGCGAAGTGCTCTCCGGGAACAAGCAGCGTCGTGGCGAGGTTCCGCAGGGCGCGCTCGGCCGCGGGCCGCCACTGTTCCTCACCCTCGGCGAGGTCTATCAGCTCGCCTCCAAAGGGCATCCGGTCCTCGGGAACGCCAGTGGCTGCCGCGATTGCGGCGCGGTTTTCAATGCTCGACGGCGGCAGCAGGGACTTGCGCGTCTTCAACGAGACGAGCTCCTGCTGGGCTGCGGCGAGTTCGCGTTTCTTGGTGGCGTGGCCGTCGAAAGCTTCGAAGCGGAGTTCCCGCAGCGCTTCCGAATCGTCCTTGAGTTCGGCGGAGCGGCTCGCTGCCTGCTCGTGGGCCTGCTCCCAACCCTCAGCCGTCCACTCAAGGTTGAGTCCGGCGTCGGCCAATGCTTGGCGTGCCGCCTCCTCCACCTGCTGGCGAAGCTTGAGGCCGACCCGGGCATTTTCGAGCGACTGCTCGATCGCCGAAATCGCGTTACCGCCCTGGTTGTTGTAATCCGACTCGAGCTGGCGAAGCTCCTTGGCGAGCGCGTCCCGGACGCCCCGCTCGGCGCTGAGCTCCTTGGCTTTCGCCTGGGCAAGGTCCTTGAAACGGGCCAAAGTCTTGGCATGGACCGTGACCGAGAGCTGCTGCTTGTAGGCGTCGAATTCCTCGCCGCTGAGCTCCCGGAGCCGGTTGGCTTCCAGCAACGACTGGGCATACTCCTTGTTCATCCCAGGGACGGGGGCGAGCTGGTCGCGCTGCTGGCGCACGTCCTCCAACCGCTGCCTGATGGACATGAGGTTGCTGAATTCCTCGACGACGTCGTCCGCAGCAGTGAGCGTCGCGGGCGCGTCGAGCACCTGGTCGCGGAAGAACGTGTTGACGCTGCCGCCGAGCCCCTTGCCGGCCTGGATCACCCGCAAAAGCGGAAGCGCCTGGTCCGAGTTGATGCCGAGAAGCCGCCGGAAACGCTCCGCAAAGGCCTTGTGCACATCGAAGATCTGGGCGTCCGGGAAGATTGTCTCCAGCGCGCCCTTGGTGAAGCGCTTCTCCGCGATGCCCTCAATCGCGCCGAGATCCAGGGGCTTGTTGTCAATCACATAGAACCGGCCGACGCTGGACTCCGTGCCGTTCTTGGGCAGGTCGAAGAGGGCCGAGATCGTCACCTTGGTGCCGGCAGCGTTGTCGAACGTCAGCGCGACGGCGGACCACGTGGCACCGGGGCGCTGGAAGGCACTCGCCGAACCCTCGCCCACGGCCTTGTCGCCCACTTTTCCACGCATGTACGTGAACGTGGTCCTCTTGTCCTCCACAGCCCCGCCGGCCCGCTGCGCCGCAGCCTCATTGGAGCGCGGACGGGCATCGAAGACACGCAGCATGGCATCGAACAACGTGGACTTGCCGACGCCTGAGTTGCCTGTCAGCAGGGTGCCGTCGCGGTCCACGTGCATCGTGTGGGCGCCGTGGAACGTGCCCCAGTTGACCACCTGGACCAGGGCGAGGCGCATCTGGCCCGGGTTGGTGAGTTCGCCGATCGGAAGCATCGTCGCAATGGTCACTTGGCTGCCTCCTTGGTTTCGTCAGTTGCGTCAAGTGTGGTTGCGTCAGTTGTGGTCGCCTTTGCCTCCGCGGTGGATGCGTCACCACTGCTGTCGGTCACCACGTCGTCCTCTTCCCCGGTGTCGGACTCAGCGTCGTCGTTGGAGTTGGGGTCGTCCGTTTCCGTTAGTTCGATGAGGGGTTCAGTGCCTGATTCGTCGGCTGCTACCGCGATCAGTGCCTCGATTTGGGCCGGGATGTCGCCGATGTTTTCGAAGGGGAGCGCTAGGGGGAGGGCCTTGGAGATCGCGAACGTGTCCTCGATGCCCGTGGGCAGGAGGAGTTGGCGGGCCAGGAGCTTCGTGATGGTGCGGTTCACGACGTCGGTGTCGCGGAGGGCGTCTTGTTGGCCGGATGGCTGGTAGTGCGCCACGAGTTCGGCGATTTCTTCGCGGGTGATCACAGGCTCGGTCTGGGCAGTGACGTGGCGGTCGAGAAGGAGCCTCAGGCGCAGAAGCACGATGGTTTCGACCCGGCTCAACGCACGTTGCTGACGAAGGATGCTCGAGCGGGTGCTTCCTCCGATGGCTTCGGGATCGACGGGACGGAGCACCGCGATCTTGCGTTCGTGGTCCAGTTGCAGGTTCAGGAAAAGCTCGGAAAGCCGGCTGCGGAGGATCACTTGGTTGTCCAGAAGGGTGGTCCAGAGCTTTTCGTCGCGGCCGCCGTCGACATACGGACCCTTGAGCAGCCGCACGAGAGCCTGGCGGACCTTCATAGGCAGCACGCCGGTGTCGCCCGGGAACAACGCCGCGCCGTCTACGAATGTGTCGCGCGGCGTGACGCGGAAGGGATCGGAGTGGACATGCTGCGCTATGTCCACTCTTTGTTCCGAAGAGGGGGCATGCTCGGTGGGGTGGGCGTCAGTCATCGGAATCCTTAGTCAGGGTCACGAGCGGCAGGTACGCGGTGCGTGTGCTGCCATCGATTTGTTCGAAGTCGATGTTTTCCCAGGTGGCCCGGTCGAACGCCGCACCACCGTGCAGCGCTTCGGACAGGAGGGCCCGGACGGTGTTGATGTGCCGTTCACCCTCCGGGAGGTTCGCCCAGGCCTCTGCCAGTGTGGCTGCGCCCGCCATGGCGGAGCGGACGACGTCGGGCCTTGCCTTCGCGGAGCGAAGTGAACGCACGCGGTCCGAATCGCTGAAGGCGATGGGGTCGGCGAGCTTTGGCGGCGCCGCGAACTCATCCGGGTCAAAGAGCTTGACCATGGCGAGGGATTCGAATCCCGCATTGAACAACACCGGGCCTCGGACCAGGCCGGGACGGTCGCGCTCGTACGGCATCGAGCGGATAGCCTGTTCGGCTTCGCGCAAGACCTGCCGGAGCCGGACGGACTGGCGGATATCGTCGCTTTGGATGTAGTTGTTGAGGCTCTCCGAAAGCCGGCCGTAGATGCGCTGGATCTGGCTGTGCTGCGTGCGCAGTTCCGCCACGAGGTTCTTGAGGGTTTCCCTGTCCTCATGGCTGAGGTCATCCGCGAATTGGCGGCTCAGCACGTCGCCGATCGCCGAACGGAAGCGCAACTGTTGCTGCGGGTCCTCAAGGAACGCCGTGAAGGAACGGAAGGTACGGCCTTCGGGGCTCTGCCGCAAGCGTTTGTCCGCCTCCAGGACCTGCGCCATCGTTGCACCCTTGCTGAGCGACTCCTCGATGATCTGGTTGCGGAGCTCGCCTACCAGTTCTTCGATGCGGTCACGCATCTTCTTGTAATCGGCAGGCAGGCTTGCCGCAAGGTCCAGGATGTTCCCGGCTGCTTCGACGGCTTCCTCATCATCCAAGAGACCGTCGAAGTCGCCGGAACTGATGTCTTCGATCAGCTGCTGGCGCTCCTGGATCTCCTCTTCAAGGGATTCCAAACGGGCGCTCTGGTCCGGGTTCGTCTCGTTGGCGAGCTTTTCGACGTCGCCCAGCAACGTCCCGAGCCTGGAACCGTTGAGCGTGGAACGTTCGCTGGAGAGGCTGTCCAGGAATGCCAGGACTCTTGCGGCGGCCTCGGTGATTTCGTAGACGATCTGGCCGGACTGGCTGCGTCGGGTCAGGAACTGCTTTCGGGTCCATTCGTCCGCAAAGGCCTTGCCGCTCGCCTGGCCGCCCAGCCCGGGATCCTGCCTGCGGAGCTGCTCGAGGAAAGCGTCGACGTCGGCATGGAACTCTTCGAGCGGCAGCTGCGGTTTCGTTCGGGTGAAGGATGCCTGGAGCACCGCGATGACCCAGGGCGCCGAGCGCGTGAGGGCCCAGGCGGGGCCTTTGGTCAGGAGTTCGAGATCCCTGAGCCGCGCACTGATGGCGTCGGCTGAGGACGTTGCTGAGCGGGACACTTACTCTCCTTCAGCTGCCGCGGAACCTTCTGGCAGCGGAAATCCCGAAAACTGCCCCGTACAAGGTTAACGCAGGGTGCGCCGCAACCCTTCCGTGATCTACCTCCCGGTAGGGTTTCGATCGCGTATCAACAGTCCCGACGCCGGTGTCGTTGCTAGCTGAACCGATGACGCCGCCCCTAATGTCGACACCAACGACGTCGACGCTCCGACGTCGGCTTTGGCAGCGTTGCGGAGGGGACCCAATGCAGTTCGACTTGACGACCTTAGACACCAGCACTTATGTCTTCGCGGGAACACTAATCCTTGGCCTGGTTCTGGCAGCCTTTATCGCGGTAGCCGCAATGGCCGCACTTGCGTTGCTCGGCGCCGGAAGCCTCGCCTGGTACACCGTGAAGAACGTGCTGGGCGGGCTGGTCCACGGCATCAATTTTGCGTGGGACCAGCTGGTCCACCAGGCCGGAAAAGTGGAACTGCCAGTGGAATTCCCGTCCCAGACCGCCCCTAGCACAGGTACCTACCCGCGAGTAGCATTGAGGGACAGCTGAAGGGTCCACCACCCGAGGCGGATCCTGGGCTCGAAACCGGCACAACCGGCAAGAGGAGTCCTCCCATGACCTCCGCCACTGACAACAAGAGCAACGGCGTCACGGCCGCAGAAGCCCGCGCAGTCGCCGAGGCCGCCCGCGACACCGAATGGAACCGCCCCAGTTTCGCCAAGGGGCTGTATTTGGGAGACTTCGATCTGGGGCTGATCCATCCTTGGCCCCAGGCAAGAGCCGACGACGTCGAGCGCGGCGAAGAGTTCATGGCGAAGCTGACGGAGTTCTGCGGCACCATGTCCGGCCGAGCCATCGAACGCGATGCCAAGATCCCGGACGAATACCTCGCTGGCCTCACCGGGTTGGGCGTTTTCGGCATGAAGATTCCGCGCGAGTACGGCGGCTTGGGCCTCTCGCTGGTCTACTACGGCAGGGCGTTGGCGCTGTTGGGATCAGTCCATCCGAGCCTTGGCGCGTTGCTCTCGGCCCACCAGTCCATCGGCGTCCCGGAGCCGGTCAAAGTCTTCGGCACGCCCGAACAAAAACAGGAGTACTTGCCGCGTTGCGCCGCTGGCGCCATCACGGCGTTCCTGCTGACCGAGCCCGACGTCGGCAGCGACCCCGCCCGGATGGGCTGCACCGCAGTGCCAAGCGACGACGGCGAGTCCTACCTTTTGGACGGCGTCAAACTTTGGACCACCAACGGCGTGATCGCCGAATTGGTAGTGGTCATGGCGGTTGTCCCTGCCCGCACAGCCCCCGACGGGACGGCACTCAAAGGCGGGATCACGGCGTTCGTCGTGGAAATGGACTCACCCGGCATCACGGTGGAGAACCGCAACGCCTTCATGGGCCTGCGCGGCATTGAGAACGGCGTGACACGGTTCCACCAAGTCCGCGTACCTGCAGCCAACCGGCTGGGCCGCGAAGGCCAGGGACTCAAGATCGCGCTCACCACACTCAACACTGGCCGGCTTTCCATCCCTGGCCTTTGCGTGGCGGCGGGTAAGTGGTCGTTGAAGATCGCCCGCGAATGGTCCAACGCCCGCACCCAATGGGGCCGTCCGGTCGGAAAACATGAGGCCGTCGGCAAGAAGATCGCGTTCATCGCCGCCACCACCTTTGCCCTTGAAGCCGTTTTCGAACTGTCAGCCGAGATGGCCGACGCCGGCCAGAAGGATGTGCGGATCGAGGCTGCGCTGGCCAAACTTTGGTCCACTGAACTGAGCTACACGGTGGCTGATGAGTTGGTCCAAATCCGGGGTGGCCGCGGGTTTGAGACGGCGGATTCCCTGGAGGCCCGCGGAGAACGCGCGGTGGCCGCCGAGCAGTTGCTGAGGGACATGCGCATCAACCGGATCTTCGAAGGCTCGTCCGAAATCATGCGCCTGCTCATCGCCCGCGAAGCCGTCGATGCCCACCTTTCGGCCGCGGGCGAGCTCGCCTCCGCAGACGCAACCCTGCAGGAGAAGGCGCGTGCCGCCGTCGGCGCCTCAGGTTTCTACGCCAAATGGCTCCCTAAGCTGGTGGCCGGGGCCGGCATGGACCCCCGGTCCTACAGCGAGTTCGGGCGCCTCGCGAAGCAACTGAGGTATGTGGAACGGGCTTCGCGCCGGCTCGCCCGGCAGACGTTCTACGGCATGGGCCGCTGGCAGGCAAGGCTTGAATACAAACAAGCGTTCCTCGGCAGGATCGTGGATATCGGGGCAGAGTTGTTTGCCATGGCAGCGTGCTGCTCACGGGCCGAGATGCTGCTGCAGACCGCACCGGAGCAAGGCGCGGCGGCGTACGAGCTCGCCGAGGCCTACTGCGAGCAAGCGCGGATTCGGGTGGACGGATACTTCGATCAGTTGTGGCGGAACACCGACGACGTCGATCATGAGTTGTCCTCGAACGTCCTCGCCGGCGACTATGCATGGCTTGAGGCCGGAATCCTTGACCAATCCGAAGGAACAGGTCCGTGGATCGCCGATGCCACCCCGGGCGCCTCGTCCAAGGAGAGCCTGCACCGGAAGTACCGCTGAGGCTGATGCCGATCGTCGCGGCTACCCGACGTCGCCGTCGAGGTAGTACCAGCGCCGGTCGATCCGCAGGAAGCGGCTGTTCTCGCGCTGGACTCCGCGTTCGCCGTCGGAACGGTAATGTGCTGCGAACTCGACCGTCCCTTCGGTGTCCAAGGGTCCGCCTTGGCACGTGGCCAGGATGTCCAGCCTGCGCCATTCAATGTCCGGGTCCAGGTCCAGCCCTGCAGGCCTGGTGTCCGGGTGCCACGTGCGCAAAAGGTAATCGCTGTCAAGGACAACAAAGGCGGAGTAGCGCGAACGCATGAGCTGTTCCGCCGTGGGCGCGTCGGCGTCTCCGCGATGGAAGCGTCCGCAGCACTCGGTGTACTGCTCTCCGGACAAACAGGGGCAAGCGCCTAGTCGTAGGCGGGCCGGATCGAGTGGCATTGAAGCCCTATCTTGAAGAGAAGGTGAGAGCTAGGCAACAAATTCTGTCACAGCAGATAACAGCTTCGAAACAACCTCGGCGAGCCGGAGTTTGGCGGATGATTCCTTAAGATTTCGCCCTTAGGCTAGATGACATGCCCGCAGACCTTCGGTTGCGGCGTCCACCCCACAACTCTGGCTCGAGGAGGCTACGTGGAGGATCCAACAACACTTGGCCTCAATCTGACTTTTTTTGGAACGCTCGGGCTGGCTTTGTTGATGTCCATTGGTTTGGGCTTCCTGATGGTTGTCACTTTGGTGCTGGCCGGCGTCGCGAAGCTGGTTTGGATCATCCTGCTCGCGATGGTCGGGATCTTCCCGAAACGCGATGCCGTACCGGTTGTGCACTTGCCACCAAGGCCTCGACGCGCCCCCGTCCCGCCGTCGGATTCCGAGGAACCGACCTCGGCGGACGACGGCTTGCTGGGCGCAGGGCCGTCCGTTCCTCGGGAACCGCGTCCTGGGTTTGTTGGGACCACCAAGCTGCTGTGGTCGGCGTCGTGGTCAGCCGTCCGGAACGTCCCTTGGAAGTCGCTGGTCAACCCACGGACGTGGCCCAAGCCTGCCCAGATCAAGGACGGTATCGCAGCCACAGCCACAACCCAGGCGAAGGAACATCCTTTTGTGGTCGCGATAAAGCAGGATCCTCCGGTCCTGAACAGCCAGTGGGCTGCCGCCGTCGCCGAGGCCGATGCCCGGGCTGCGGCACGCGAAGCTGAACGGGCCGCGGAAGCGTCAGCTTCGGACCCGGAACCGCCGGCTTCCGACGAACCCGTTGAAGGGAATGTAGCGGAGTCGTCGGGGACTGGCACGCCGGTCCGCGAACACCGGGGAGAACCACATGGCGGCAAACCCGTATCTTCCGGCCGTGTGACGGCCTCAGCAGGGTCCCGCCCCCGGGCCTAACGCCCCGCAGTGCCCGCCTGACCCAATCCTCAGTGCCCGGCCGACCCAACTGACTAGCATTTGTTGTCGTTTTGACGCCCGATAACGACATCTACTGCGAGTCAGTTGGGGCCGCGACCAAGCTCACGCGGCCAATTGCCTGAACCCGGCCCCGTGGTAGATGAGGGGCTCGGCGTCGTGGTTGATCTCCACGGACTTCACTTCGAGGACGACGATCGCGTGGTCACCCGCCGGGGTTTCTGAGACCACTTCGCATTCAAGCACCAGCGCTGCGCCGTCGATCAACACCGCCCCGGCGTCGCTCGTTGAGGTCGCCAGGCCAGCGAATCGGTCCTGGGTCCGCGAGGAGAGCTGCAGGCACACGGCTTCCTGGCCCTGGGCCAAGATGGAAACACCCAGTCGCGGGGCGCGCCGGAGCTTGGGCCATGTGGTGGAGGAGTTCTGCACCGCGAACATGACCAGCGGTGGTTCGAGCGAGACTCCCACTGTGAAACTCGATGCCACCAGGGCCTCCGGCACGAATCCGACCATGGCACTGAAGGCCGCCACGCCTGAGGGAAATTGCGCGAACGCCTGCTTGATCGAAGCGGCTCCATCCACCGTTGCCTGGGTCATGGCGGGTTCCTTTCTCTGTAGTTTCGTGCCTGCCTTTCTACTAATTCACTCGGGGCCGATAACGGCAATATTTGTGTATTCGCGTGTCGAATGAAGTCAATTCATAATTCGTCATACCTTGTTTCATTACCCCGCAATACGAAAAGCGAAGAATTTGTACGTTTTTCGAGTGTCCCGGGGCACGACATGTGTAGCGTCGTGTCAATCCATTGCACAGCCTTGATTCTTCACGGAGGAAGCCGGAGATGAGCCTCAGCGAGCTTCGAACCCTGGGACGCACGGGTGCCCTGATCAGCCCCCTTACCCTGGGAACCCTCAACCTTGGGACAGGTTCGGCGCCCACGGGCGCCGAGGAAAGCGTCCGCATCATCCACGCGGCCCTCGACGCCGGCATCACCAGCGTCGATACCGCGGACATCTATTCGCAGGGCGAGGCGGAAGCCATTGTGGGCCGGGCCCTCCATGGCAGGCGGGATGATGTTTTCCTTTCCACCAAGTTCCACGGACAAATGGGGCCGAATCCCGCGCATGCAGGCAATTCCCGGCGCTGGATCATGAAGGCCGTGGAAGGCAGCCTGAACCGCTTGCAGACGGACAGGATCGACCTTTACCAGGCACACCGTCCGGACTACAACACCGACGTCCTGGAAACCATCACGGCCCTCAACGACCTCATCCGGCAGGGCAAGATTCTCTACTACGGAACGTCGGTGTTCACGCCGTCGCAGCTTGTGGAGGCACAGTGGATCGCCACCACCAACCACCTCATACCGCCAGTGGTAGATCAGGTGCCCTATTCCTTGTTGGTCCGCGCGAATGAGCGCGACGTCTTTGCAATCACGCAGCAGTACAACCTTGGCGTGCTCAGCTATGGACCGCTCGACGGCGGCTGGCTCTCCGGGAACTACCGCGTGGGAGTCCCCCAGCCCGCAAGCTCCCGCGCGTCGGCCGTTCCCGGGCGCTTCGACGTCTCGGCACCTTTCAACAGGAACAAACTCCTGGCGGCCGATGCCTTGGGCCGTGTCGCCGAACGGCATGGGCCCACCCTCATCCAGCTTGCTGTCGCCTTTGCCCTGAACCATCCGGCCGTCAGCAGCGTGGTTATCGGTCCGCGCACGGAGGACCATCTGGTCGACTACCTCAAGGCCGCGGATGTTGTCCTCAACGAAGCCGTGCTGGATGCCATAGACGAGATCGTGGCGCCCGGTACCAACTTCCTGGAGCGCGACGCAGGTACCGTTGTCCCCCACCTTGAATATGCGGAACTTCGACGCCGGTAACCGGCTTCGCGTTGGAGCCGCCGGTTCGCGCGCCGACTATACTCGTTCGCAATCATGACTAGCCTTCCGACTTCCGCCCAAACATCAAAAACCGGCAATGTGCGCATTGATGCCTGGCTCTGGGCGATCCGCGCTTACAAGACCCGTTCCGCTGCCACAACCGCTTGCCGGGCGGGTCATGTGCGAATCAACGGGAACCCGGTCAAGGCTTCACAGTCCGTGATTATCGGCGACACAATCCGCGTACGGCAGCCCGGCTTCGAGCGCATCCTTGAGGTCCGCAGGCTCATTGCGAAAAGGGTAGGGGCCGAAGCAGCGTCCCATTGCTTCACCGACCACACACCGGAGCGTCCCGCCGCGCCCGCCCTCGGGCTGCCGCAGCGCGATCGCGGCGCGGGGCGGCCCACCAAGAAGGACCGGCGCGACATGCAGAAGCTCAAAGGTCAGTAGAAGACCGGGCCAAAGGCGGGTCGGGAAGCTCGCCGCTCGGACCGGCGTCGGGCAGTTTTGTCCCTCGGCTCTGCAGGAGCGTGAGCGCCGCGTAAAGCGACGGCGTAAAGTGGCAAGGGACGCCGATTCTGGACGCCGCGCTGCCGAAGGAGAGAACGTGACCATTGACTGGGACGAAAAACGGGCCTTGCTACAGGAGCCCAACATTGCTGCCGTGACGCAGCTGTGCGACGAACTGATGGCCAAACGGCCCGGTTCCACCGTGCCTTACATCGATCCGGTGCATGACGAAGATGAGTGCCGGATCGTCACCCTCCAGACCAGCCCCGGGCGGGCCCCCACCTCGGGTTTCGTATCGCACCTCAACGACGACGACGCCGCCCGACGTGCGCAGCTGATCTATGACTCGGCCGACTTGGACGTCCGCTACGTCATGCCGTGGAACTGCTACCCCTGGGTCCGCGACCCCGAACTGCCGCCGGCACTGAGCGCACAGGAGAAGACCGACGGTCTCCGTCCGTTCCGCCAGTTCCTCAAGATCAACAAGAGAGTCTCCGCCGTCGTCGCTCACGGCGCGGAGGCCGCCGCTTTCCTGGCACTGTTCGAGAAGACGTACCACTCGCCGCTCCGGCAGCACGGGATCAAGGTCTACAAGGCAAGCGCGCTCGGTGGACGGGCGTTTGCCTTGTCCGAGGCGAAGCAGCAGGAACTCCTGGCAAAGAACATCGAAACTTACCGGGACGCCATGCAGAGGGCGGGCATCCAGCACCTGTAGGGAAGCGCTTAGGACCCCACGACGGCGCGAAGGACTTCCCTTGCGGTATCTTCCCATCGCGGCAACTCCCCGCTGGCTGCCTCGGCCGCTGACTGCCATCGCTTCCGCAGGGCAGCGTCGCCCAGCCATCTCCGAAGGATGTTCTCCAGCGATCCGATTCCCGCGGTGAGATCGATGGCTTCACCGGCACCGTGGGCTCCGAGCGATCCGACGGCTCCGGTTCCCTTTCGGACCACTACCGGTATGCCGTGCGCCAGGGACTCCTGGACCACCATGCCGAAGGACTCCGAGTGTGAGATCAACAGACTGAGGTCAGCCCGGTTCCACTGGTCCTCCAGGGCCGGGCCGGAGAGCTCGCCTGTTGTTTCCACCCGTTTTTCCAGTCCATTCCGGAGGATGCGTTCCTGCACGGCTGCGGCGTACGAGGGGTCTGCTTTTGTGGAGCCAACAAGCGCCGCTGTCCACGCCAGGTCCTTGATCCGTGCCAACGCGTCGACGAATAGGATCTGGTCCTTATTGGGGAGCAGCACGCCCACCATGATGAAATGCGGTGCCGCCCCAGCGTCTCGCGAACTCGGGCGTGTTTTCGATGGGAGATCTACCCCGGGGATCGCCAAGTGCACGTTGCCCAGGCCTAGGGTTCTGGCCGTTTCGGCAGTCCGGGAACCAGTGCAGAGAAGACCTGTTGCAGCGCGCAGCGCGCTCGTTTCTACTGGATTCTCCCCGGAAGGGGGCATGTGGAGCAGCACCCAGACACGGCGCCCGGCAGCGGCTGCGCTCTCAATTTCCGCGGGTGCACCCGAGGCAATCAGGCCGTCGACAATGTAGATGGCCTGTTCCCCTCCGGTAAGTGCAGCTGCAAAGCGGTTCCGGTCTGCTGCACTCCCCAAAGGCCAGCCGCCGTCGAGCTTGCAGACCGAGACCTCCGCGCCCAGGCCCCGAAGGGCTGCAGCCAGCTTCGCGTTGTAGATGTTTCCCCCGGAACGATGGCGCACATTCGCGGGCAAAATCATGCGGATCTTGTCCAAGGGCTACTCCCTTCCATAGAGCCGGTTGTTTGGCCTCGCAGTCCTCAGACCATGGTGCTGACCATATAACCCGGGCGGGTGGTGTGGTAGGTGAACTGCACATCCGGCGCGGGGCATCGGCGGTAGATTGTGGGCATGGGACAGACTTCTTCAGACCGCCGGGACGTGTTCGCTGATTGGATCTTGAGTGTCGCGGAGTTCACCCACGCACACTGGTTCTTCGGCAACCTCTATGAGGCCATCGTCAAAGTCCCGGACCGGGTCGCGTCCTCGGAAGCGAGCAGGGAACTCCCCCGAACCCCCTTTGGAGCGGGAAGCCCCGGGCGCTACTACGCGCCGATCGCGCCTCTCAGCGCCCCTGCCGCCGTCGCTGCCCTCGTCGCGGGGTGGAAGCATTCCGACAATCGGGCTTGGCTGATGGTGGGTGCCGCGAGCTCCGCCACCGGGGCGGCAGCTACGGCGTACCTGCTTCGGTCAGTCAACCCCAAGCTGTTCTTCAGCCCCCAGCCGCTCGACGAGACGCAACGCAAGCCCCTGTTGAAGCGCTGGTACAGGGTCCACGCCCTCAGGCTCACCGCCAGCGCGATTGCGCTGGCCGCCATCCACCAGGCCCGCACGATCCGGCTGAGAAGTCACGGATAAGAATCCGCCGTGGGCGCCGACAAAGATGCGGCGTACAATATTCTGTACGCAACTCAGGGAGATCACCATGCGCACACTCAGCTACTCGGAATCTCGAGCCCACTACAAGGAAACTCTCGACGCCGTCACGAATGACCGCGAAGAAGTAATCATTACCCGGCCAGGCAAGGAAGACGTCGTCATGGTTTCGCGTGATGACTACGAGTCCCTCCGTGAGACCGCTTACTTACTGCGCAGTCCAGCCAACGCGCAAAGGATCCTGTCGTCCATCGAGGAACTGGAAGCTGGCCGAGGCGTGACCCGGGATATCGTTGAATGAGGCTGATCTGGTCCTCAGCGGCGTGGGACGACTACGTTTGGTGGCAATCCCAAGCTCGCAAGACGCTAAAGAGAATCAACGGGTTGCTACAGGACATAGCCCGGCACGGCAATGAGGGCATCGGCAAGCCTGAACCCCTGAAACATGGTTTCCACGGGTATTGGTCACGGCGCATCACGGACGAACATCGCCTGGTGTACAAGTTCGTCGAAACTGACGATGGCGTCGAAGTGCTTATCGCCGCTTGCAGGTACCACTACGGCAATTGAGGGAAATGCTGGCGGTTCCTGATCCGCGATTCGCCGAAGTCAACTCCCACCTGGCCAATCTCCCACGGTCCGCGACCCCTGTGCAATGGCCTGCCCACAGCCACATGGGGTACCCAGCGAGGCGAGCGGAATCCAAGGGCCGGGGAGCTGAGGATGAAGTCGTCGATGTTGTCGACAAGCAGTTCATCCAGGAGTTCATGAAGCGCGTGTACAAGGGAGACCTGAAAGTCATGCACCGAGGCGGGCACATCTACTTCCAGTCCGCACACTCCGCCGCTGCCCAGGACGATCAGGCTTTCGGCGCTGCCGGAGAAGGCCTCCAGTACGGGCAGTGCCTCAAGCCACGCGACGGTCCTGAGCATGGCCGAATCGGCGCGGGTGTTGCCTTTGGTCCAATCAGCCACGTCCCGGCAGAAGTCATCCAGGACGCCCAAGTGCAATAGCGTCATGTGCAATCCCCGCTGCCTGCGCAAGGCAAACACGTACCGCGACAACTCCTCATAGTCCGCAGGCCCTGCCCCGACACCGAGGACCGGCACCTCCACTGTGATGGGCGGTGTTACCGGTGTCGTCGAATCCCATCCCCCGCGCGGACGGTTGGCCATGGGAGTAATTATGCTCCCAACATTGACACCGCCCTGTGACCCGTGCCATATTCGTAGAGTGAACCTGTCAGACAGCCGGACAGCCGGACAGGCCGCCACTGGACAGCCAGCCGTCAGCCAGAAAGCTGCAGCTGGCCAGCGCACCGCCACAAGCGGCGCCGTCCCCCGGCCGGCCCAAGGAGCCCAAGGGGCCCAGCCAGCCAGCCCCCGGCCCCTCGCCCGCTTCAGTGCAGCGGAAGCTGTGTTCAGCGCCATCCGCCAGGACATTGAAAACGGAGCCGTGCAAGTGGGGGCCAAACTCAGCTCCGAAGCCACCCTGGCAACGCAATACGGGGTGAGCCGCTCGGTCATCCGTGAGGCGCTCCGCTCCTGCACTGCGCTGGGACTGACGGTCACCAAGACCGGCAGAGGCACGTTCGTCGTCGCGGACAGGGTAGCCAACGACCTCACACTCGGCCAGTACTCGGCACGGGACCTCAACGAGGCCCGCCCCCATATCGAAGTACCGGCAGCCGGCCTGGCTGCGAAACGCCGCAGCCTGGAAGAACTTGAGCACCTCAAGGAAATTGTCGATTCAATGGCAGCCGAGACCGACCCTGAGACCTGGGTCAGCCTCGACGCCAGTTTCCATTCTGCCATCGCCCGCGCAAGCGGCAACAAGGTCTTCGAAAGCGTTGTCGCAGACATCCGCGAAGCCCTCGCCCATCAATCCGAAACCTTGAACATGGTGGCCGACCGCCAGCATGTTTCAGACGATGAACACCTCCGCATCGTCGAAGCCATTGAAGCCGGCGACTCCCCAGCCGCCGAAGCCGCCATGGCCGACCATCTCAGCGCCGTCAGCGTTGCGTTGGACACCATCCTCAGCAAATGATCCACCAACTGAAGGAAGTCATGCCCACCCCGCATGCAACGCGCACCGCTATGCCCGAAACCACCCCGGCAGGGACGATTCCGCCAACCCCGCGCCACGTCCCCCTCGCGGAACAGACCCGCGACGGCCTGGTCGAGAGCGTCCACTACGGCTCCCTGATCGCCGTCGGGCCTGACGGCGAAACACTCCTCCAAGCGGGCGATCCCGACGCCGCGTTCTACCCGCGGTCCTCCCTCAAACCGCTGCAGGCGGTCGCCATGGTCCGAGCGGGACTCAAGCTTCCGGAGAACCTCCTCGCCCTCACCGCCGCAAGCCACTCCGGCGCCGCGATGCACCTCGACGGTGCCGCACGCATCCTCGAAATACACGGCCTGGACAAAAGCGCGTTGGAAAACAGCACCGACCTTCCCTACGGCATCGCCGAGCGCGAAGCATGGCTCCGCAGCGGCGGCGAGCCCACCCAGCTCGCACAGAACTGTTCCGGCAAGCACGCATCCATGGCCGCCACGTGCGTCATCAACGGCTGGCCGGTCCAGGGTTACCTGCACCCCGAGCATCCCCTCCAAGTGCTCGTGAAGGACACCATCACCGAACTCACGGGGGAAGACGCGTTGGCAGTCAGCACCGACGGTTGCGGCACCCCGCTCTTCGCCCACAGCCTGTACGGCATGGCCCGGGCCTATGGCCGCATGGCGGCGGCGGACAGCACGGAAGCGGAAGGCCAAGTAGCCCACGCGATGCGCGCCTTCCCGGAGATGGTGGCCGGCGAGGGGCGCGACGTCACAGCGATCATGCGTACAGTTCCCGGGTTGCTTGCCAAGGACGGCTTCGAAGGCCTCCAGCTCATCGGCCTGCGGAACGGCACAGGCATCGCCATCAAGATTTCCGACGGCGCCGACCGCGCCCGCATGCCCGTCACCGTCCGCGTCCTTGAGGAACTAGGGCTCGACGGCGGCCGGCTCGCCACGCTCGCCAGCCCGCGTGTGTTGGGCGGCGGCCACCCTGTTGGCGTGCTCCGTGCCGCGAACTTCCTTGCATCCAACTGACGCAGCCAAACAAGCACAAAGACCAAAGGACAGCAATGACTTCTGCCGTGCCCACCACGACAATTCCAGGGTTCCGCTCGGAACACGATCTCCTCGGTGACCGCGACGTCCCTGCTGATGCCTACTGGGGCGTGCACACGCTGCGTGCCATCGAGAACTTCCCCATCACCGGCCATCCCTTGGCCAGCAACGCCAACCTCGTCAAGGGCCTCGCCGCGGTCAAGCTCGCCGCTGCCCGCACCAACCGCGAACTCGGTCTCCTCGACGACGAACGGGCCGACGCGATCGAACAAGCCTGCCAGGACATCCTGGACGGCAAGCTCCACGAGCAGTTCATGGTGGACGTTATCCAAGGCGGTGCCGGCACCAGCTCCAACATGAACGCCAACGAGGTCATTGCCAACCGGGCCCTTGAAATCCTTGGCCACCCCAAAGGCGACTACGCCAGGCTGCACCCGAACGACCACGTCAACCTGAGCCAGTCCACCAACGACGTCTACCCCACCGCCGTCAACCTGGCCACCATTTTCTCGGTCCAGGGCCTTCTCGAGGCTCTTCAGGAACTCCAGGTCGCCTTCGCGGAGAAGGGCCAGGAATTCCGCACGGTGGTCAAGATGGGCCGCACGCAGTTGCAGGACGCCGTCCCCATGACCCTCGGCCAGGAATTCGGCGGCTACGCAGTGACCGTGGGCGAGGACCGGGCTCGACTGGCCGAGTCCCAGCTGCTCATCCACGAGATCAACCTCGGCGCAACCGCCATCGGGACCGGCCTGAACGCTCCCGTTGGATACGCCGCAGCGGCCTGCAGGCACTTGGCCGAGATCACCGGCCTGCCGCTGGTCACCTCGGTGGACCTCATCGAGGCCACCCAGGACGTAGGCGCGTTCGTCCACCTCTCCGGTGTGCTCAAGCGCGTCGCCGTCAAGCTTTCCAAGATTTGCAACGATCTCCGCTTGCTGTCCTCCGGACCGCGTGCGGGACTGGGCGAGATCAACCTCCCGGCTGTGCAGTCGGGATCGTCCATCATGCCAGGCAAGATCAATCCGGTGATCCCGGAAGTGGTCAGCCAAGTGGCGTATGAAGTCATCGGCAACGATGTCACAGTCACCATGGCAGCCGAAGCCGGACAGCTCCAGCTGAACGCCTTCGAACCGATTATCGTCCACAGCCTCCACAAGAGCATCTCCCACCTGGAAGCCGCGTGCCGCACACTCACGTCGCGCTGCATCCGGGGCATCACCGCGAATACCGAACACCTGCGCCTCACCGTAGAGCAGTCGATCGGACTCGTCACGGCACTCAATCCGCACATCGGCTACGCCTCCGCCACCGCCATCGCCCAGGAAGCGCTGGCAAGCGGCAAGGGCGTCGCCGAGCTCGTTCTCGAACACGGCTTGCTGACCTCGGAGCAGCTCGATGAGCTCCTCCGCCCCGAACGCCTGGCCAACCTCAGCAACTAGGCTGAGCCGCGCAGAGCGTCCGACGACGGCGCCACTCACCAGCCGCCGTCGGGCCTGAACACGCGAAGAAACAGGCCGGACGGCAAGATCCGGACCCCCAACAGGACACCCCCTAAGGATTCCCATGACCAATGCACCCATCACGGACCACACGGTCCCTCCGCAGGCGCACTCCACTGAAAAGCTCCTCCACGCCGAGGACAAGGGCTATCACAAGAGCTTGAAGCCGCGTCAGATCCAGATGATCGCAATCGGCGGCGCCATCGGCACCGGCCTGTTCCTGGGTGCCGGCGGCCGCCTCAACGCTGCGGGCCCTTCCCTTGTCATCGCGTACGCGGTCTGCGGCTTCTTTGCCTTCCTGATCCTGCGTGCCCTTGGCGAACTCGTGCTGCACCGCCCGTCGTCGGGCTCCTTCGTCTCCTACGCCCGCGAGTTCTTCGGCGAGAAGGCTGCGTTTGTGTCCGGCTGGTTCTATTGGATCAACTGGGCTACCACCACCATCGTGGACACCACGGCCGCGGCCCTCTACATGAACTTCTTCGGCAAATACGTCCCTTGGATCGGAGTCGTCCCGCAGTGGGCCTGGGCACTGATCGCGCTTCTGGTGGTGCTTTGCCTGAACTTGGTCTCGGTCAAGGTCTTCGGCGAAATGGAGTTCTACTTCGCCCTGATCAAGGTGGCCGCGCTGGCGGCGTTCCTGGTGATCGGCACGTACTTCGTCATCTTCGGCACGCCGGTACCGGGCCAGGAAGTGGGCTTCAGCCTCCTCACGGACCACGGCGGTATCTTCCCCACCGGCATGCTGCCCATGATCATGCTCATGCAGGGCGTTCTGTTCGCCTACGCCTCGATTGAGCTTGTGGGCACGGCAGCGGGCGAAACGGAGAACCCCGAGAAGATCATGCCCAAGGCCATCAACTCAGTGGTCTTCCGCATCGCCGTCTTCTACGTCGGTTCCGTCATCCTGCTGGCGTTGCTGCTGCCGTACACCTCCTACGTCAAGGGTGTCAGCCCGTTTGTGACCTTCTTCGGCCACATCGGCGTACAAGGCGTGGACGTGATCATGAACCTCGTGGTCCTGACCGCCGCCCTGTCCTCCCTGAATGCCGGGTTGTACTCCACGGGCCGCATCCTGCGCTCCATGTCCGTGGCCGGTTCCGCTCCCAAGTTCGCCCAGCGCATGAACAAAGCCGGCGTCCCCTACGGCGGCATCGCCATCACGGCCGGCGTCTCCCTGCTCGGTGTTCCGCTGAACTACCTCGTACCGTCCGACGCCTTCGAGATCGTCCTCAACGTCGCCTCCGTGGGCATCATCGTCACGTGGGCCACCATCGTCTTGTGCCAGATGCAGCTCAAGCGCTGGGCCGACAAGGGCTGGCTGAAGCGTCCGTCTTTCCGGATGTTCGGCGCCCCCTACACTGGCTACCTTTCGCTGCTGTTCCTGGTGGGCGTGCTGGTGATGGTGTTCATCGACTCTCCGCTCACCATGCTGGTTACGGCCATCGCCTGCGCGCTCATTGTGGTTGGTTGGTACATGTGCCGCAAGCAAATCCACGAGATCGCCGCAGCCCGGGACGGCTTCACGGGCAGCTCGCCGGTCATCGCCAACCTGCCGGTTGCCGGTGCCGAGGACAGGATCTAGCCCCCAGTACTGAGTGCCCGACGGCGGCACCCGCGGTTCCGTTCGCGCGGAACCCGGG
>NZ_JBYSXB010000051.1:0-30939 GCF_058781765.1 Arthrobacter sp. FW306-1B-G06A
TGATCAGTCCTCCCTGCCAGGCACGCTGCCCGGCGTGTCAGACCAACCCCTGAATCCACCGTTTATCGGACAGTCCCTCAACGGCAACTTAGAAGTGACCGGTGGCGGCATGTTGGTTTGCCCGCTGGCGGCAGGTGATTGACCGGTCGCGGCAAGTATTTTGGACAGGGGTTAGGCGCCCCGGGCGAGCCGGGTTTCGGGGCGCCTAACCAGGGTTTGGGGTTAGTTCATGGGGCGGGTTCCTTTCCCGTTTTGGGCTTGCATGAGCCGGACGGACTCGCCGCTGGTTTGGCAGAGGTGGGCGTGGTGGAGGAGCCGGTCAACGGTCGCGGTGGCGATGGTTTTGGGCATGAGTTCATCGAAGCCGGAGGGGTGGATGTTCGAGCTGATCGCCAGGGACCGCTTCTCGTAGGAGGCCTCCACGACGCGGTAGAAGCCCTCGGCCGAGTCCGCGGAAACCTGTAAGAGACCTATGTCATCGACGCAAATCAGATCCACGCTGGTAGCCCGGGTGATGGCTTTGTTGACGCTGTCATCGATGCGGTGCCGGCGCACGAGGGCGCCGAGGTCTTCCATGCTCAGCCAGGACACGGACATGCCCTGGTCGATGGCCTGCTGGCCCAAGGACTCCAGCAGCAGGGTTTTGCCGGTGCCGGAGGGCCCGCAGGCGATCAGGTTCTCCCGGCGCCGCACCCATTCCAGGGTGCGCAGGAACGATGTCGTTGCGGCCGGGAGGGTGGACAGAGCCTCATCCCAGACATCGAAGGTCTTCCCGGAGGGGAAACCTGCGCGTTTACGCCGCGTGGCCAGCATCGAGGCGTTCCGACCGGTGGCTTCGGCTTCGAGCAGGACACGGACGACCTCGGTGGGGTCCCAGCGTTGGGCTTTCGCGGTGGCTAGGACATCGGCGACGACGGCGCGGGCGTGCGGCATCCGGGTCGTGCGCATCAGCGCGATCACCTGCTCCACCGCCGCGTCGGTCAGGGGCGGGGACATGGTGTTAGCGCTCATCGAGGGCTCCTTCAAAATCGCCGTCAACGACTGGATCGGTGGTCGGGGCAGTCGTGGGTGTCGTGCCGAAATTCGCCCAGGAGCCGGTGCCCTGGCTCAACCATTGGCCCTGGTCGGTGACGGTGCGGGTGGCGCTGGTGGTGTGGCCTGTGCCGCCGGCGGTATTGACGATGGAGCACAGGTCCTCGTGGGTGAAGCGTTGATGCACCGCTGCCGCCCCGAGGCCCTTGTCGACCTCGCCGGCGCCCAGGACCTTGGCGAGGGTGACGGCGCGTTCCATTTTGTGCCGGATCTTCTGGGTTCCGGCAGCGGCGGCTTCCTTGAGCCAGAGCGCGGCGCCGGCGCCGATGGCCAGGAACTCTTCCTCGGCCTTGTTGGTGGGGCGGATGACCCGTTCGAGGGCACCGGACGGGGCCGGCGGGAAATGGGCGTCGATGATCGCCGGGGTCCCTGGGCGGGTGAGCTGGTGCCGTGCGACCTCCACCGGGCCGGCGTCCCCGACGTGGACGATGACGACCTCGGTCTCGGTGCCGCGGACCCAGACCATCTCACCCATCAGGGTGTGCGGGACGGAGTACCGGGACTGTTCGAAGGTGATCATGGGCGTGTTCGGCGGGACCTGGCGGGTGTGGCCGAAACTGGCCGTCACGGGGGTTTCCGGGACCGGGTGCAGCCGGGGACGTTCGAGAACGCGGAGCATGTCCTTCGGGATCTCCAGAGTGGCCCGGTGAACCCGCGAGTTCACCTCCTCCATGAACGCCTCACACGCAGCCTCCAGCTCGGCGAAGGACCGGTACTCGGGCAGCAGGTTCGTCTCTTTGGGGACGAGGTCGGCTTTGGCGATCTTGACCGCGTTCTCCACCCCGCCCTTCGAGGCCGGGTCGGCCGGAATGCACGTCTGCATGGACGTCGAATAGTGCCTGGAAAACGCCACGATCTGCGCGTTCCGCACGGGGATCCCGGCGACGTGCTCGATCGTGACCGTCTTCTCGTTGTCAGTCAAAATGTAGGTCGGGATCCCGCCGATCAGCCTAAACGTCCGGTCCAGGGCGGCGAAGACGCTCGGCATGGTCTTGTCCCGCAAGGCGATCACGATCCGGAACCGCGAGAAGGCCAGCCAAGCGACGAACAACACGGTCTTCACACCGTCAACCACGGGGCCATCCCCGTAGTCGAACTGGAGCCATAGACCCGGCTCCGGCGTCCAGGGCCGGTGCACGCGCACGTTCCGGGCCCGGTATTTGGCCTTCAGTTCAGCCAGCGTGGCCCTGGTTGTCCGCTCACACCCGGTGAACCCCAGAGCGAGGAGCTTCTCATGCACGACATCACCGCGGATCTTCCCACGGGACTGCTCGACCCAGGAGATCATCTGCGGCAGGAACGGGTCGGTCATCCGGCCGCGGTGCCGGGCCACCGGCGCCTGCGCGCCTTCCTGACGGGCCTTCACATAAGAGCGCACCGTATTGTGTGAAACGCCGCAGATCTTCGCGGCATCCCGGTAGGACCGGGTCAAATCGTAAGCAGCTAAAATTTCCATGAACTCTCCTGGAGACTTCATAACGAGCCCCTTCCTTCCCGCAACGGGTGAAATACACGATTGGCATCGCCATTTCACCGCGGAAGGAAGGGGCTCTCCTCGTAACGACACGAGGAATGGACAAGGGGAATCCCAGCACGCCAAGCCACACACCATGGCCTACTGCTGTCCAAAAATGCTTGCCGCCGCTGGTCAAAACCACTGCCGCGAACGGTCAATCAGTTTTGCCGTCTCCGGTCAGTTTAAAGTTGCCGCTTACAATGGAGACAGTTCCCTACATTTTTCTCGGTTTTGTCTGTCTCACCCGAGATGGCTTGTTATTCAGCTGGCCAAGTACGCGCAGTTCTTGTCTCAGAGCGGCCTTGGCCATGGCTCTTTCCAGTCTTGGTACTTCGGTTGCTGGAAATGGTTTTGGGTCGAACGCATCCGCGCGATGTATTTCCCTACTTCCACTAACCCCAACCGTCAATGATCTTCTGTTCCTCAGGAGTCGGACGAGGAGCTGCGGGTATGTGCCCGGACCACCATCGATTGACCACACGGACGGGTGCATCGTGCTGGCCCTCCCATCTTCGCGGCGTCCAGAACCGTAATAGGGATTCGTCCGAATTGGGTAAGTCGATCAGCTGAGACCGGATGCTGACCGGCTGCGAGGGAAGGTACAGCCTCTCCGCAATGCTGTCTCCCGCGCTAGCGATCGCGAAGCTATGCGCATTCGCGAGGATCGAACTGTTTAGGTCGATCGCTTCGCTCGTCGCTAGCATCGAGCCAGGCTCCAAGGGAGGCTCCAGATCACGTCGGTACAAAGCAAGCACAGAATAGGGACCCAAAGGGAAGGCCAGAATCGGAGCGCCCCACACCCCACCCCCTATCGCGGGATTGGCCATGTACTCATGTAGCTCGACGACAGGCTCATCACAAGTAATTAGCGCCCTTCGAGTCCCATAAAGGGTTACATGGCGTGTCATGAGGATGCCGGCGATATGTGTCGCTGTTTTTGCTGACGACTCCAGGTCTTCTTTCCTTGGGAGTGGCAGTTGCGACGGATCGGCGCGGAAACGTTCGACATCTGCAACAAGCGCTTCGAGGTCATCGGAACCGAACGACCGGTCAGCGCCGGACAATTCGCGCGCGAGATCTTCAGGTCCGCCGATCTCCAAGACTCGGGCCATCTGCTCGGCAATCATTGCACGCCGCCGCAGACGCGCAGAGCGGCTGCGCGTCATCTGCACAGCCAGAAAGAGACATAGCCATTGATGTGCTTCGTCGTCCATCGCCCCCGGGCCGGCAGCATCGATGCGTGCGATCGATGCCGCGGCCTTCCTCTCGACCTCCGAAAGCCACGCTTCCCAATAGACCGGAGAGGTCTCATCGTCCGGCTCATCGAGTCGATAGAAGTCAGTCTCCAACGCGGCCTGAGCCGGAGAGAGTTCGTAGGCGTTCCGCCGGCGCAGTAGGTCAACGACTCTTACTCGCCCGTCGACAGCCCAGCGATCGATGTAGAACCGGGGGACGAGATGATGGCGTCTTGGCTCCTGCCCAGCCGCTGTCATTGCAGCAGCCCGCGCAGCTGCCGTAGCCCATAGGTCATACGTAAGTTCCGATCCCATCTCAGGAGCGTATCCAAAGAGGACAGCACTGGCGGAACTGTGTCTGGCCACGCGTCATTCCTTAACCTGCGAAAAACTACGGAACCGCGACTCCCCATTGCGGAACCAGAGGCTCGTTTCGGTCGAGCCCGACTGCAAGGCTGACTTGATGGCGGCCGTGGTAGCGCCACATGCTTATGCTGTCGCCGTCAGATGAGGCGGAAAGCACAAATGAATGCCGCGATCTCCCCCTTACTTCGGGAATGTAACTTTCCAACCCCTCGATGACGTCCGTCGGCAGCGCTGCCCGCTGATCCTCAAAATGCTGTCGAAGCTGATGCTGCCACACAGTAGTTCGTTCGTATCGTTCATGAACGCCGCCGAACCGCCCACAGCTCGTTCTTGGTAAGGAACATCAAGGCGGCACCATCGGTGCAGTGCCCAACCAGTGCCGACGCATTCTTCTCATGCCCCGAGCCCATGCTGCTCATGGTGTTGGGCGTTCACGCTTCGCCGGGAGCATCAGCCAACACGAGCCAGCGGAAGCAGCTCGGAGTCCGACTCAACCTTCGGCTGGGTCTGCACCATCTTGAAGAATATGTCTGACTGCGCTGCGGTCAGATACTGGAAGCTCTGTGGGGGACGAAGGGTCGTGCCCAGTTCAGACAGGGGGACCGGTTCAAGGAATCGGCCGGCGGTCTCGACCAGGATCCCTGTTCCGTGCTCCCGCTGGTCGTAGTAGTCAAAGAACCTGCTCTTTGAGATCCCACCAACTGCACGGAATGTGGACCAAAGCCTCTTCGGGGACATGGTCTTCTGCCCGCGGACAGAAAACCACCCAAGAAGTGAGCCAACAGGCATCGTGGCATAGATCAGAACGTGGCTGACATCATCGGCGACGGGCCGCTTGCGGAACTCAACAACTTTCTCGCCAGAAAGAATCGCGTCAGCAAACTCCGGTCTGATAGACATCAGGGCTACCCTCCCTGGAGCGTTCTGGCCCACTGAATTCCTTCCTCTGATTTGATTTGGGCGATGGACTGCGGGGACTCTTCCATGACTCCCAGCATTTTGAGCTTCTCACGGGTCACCGGAGCGTCCAGGACTTGGTCCAGCCTGAATTTGACCGCCAACACCTCCTTTTCGCACATCTTCTGGAGTTCCTCGGCACGGTATACAGTGCGTGCTCCGGCGAAACTCAGCACGTCGGCCAGGACGCTGGTGCGTCGTGTTTCCTCAACGACGCCGACAGCATGCACAGCCCGCCTTTCGTGCGTCCGGAGGAAGAACAGAGTGTCGCCCGGCTCCAACGCTTTTATACCTGAGTGGCAGATGTATACCTTACGGATCGCGTTTCCATAGGTCGAATCGAAGAACGACTGCTGTGGTTCGGACGCAGGGAAGAGCATGCTGTGGAATACCGGAATGATAGGGACGAGGAAAGCCCTGTTCACACGTCGCTTTCCAGGGCCGTAGCGCTTGTTGTACTCAAGGGGGTGCTCAGGCGGCTCTTGGTCAACGCTGGGCTCCAGGATCTTGCCAAGCACAATTTGGCCGGACGCCCCCGGTTTAGGGCCCAAATCGAAGAAGCCGAATTCCCTCAGCATCGCGAGCAAGGGCTCTTTGTCCAAGGAAGCCTCGATGAAGCAGGTGTCAGCCCGCATCGACCGGATGCGGGCTATGACTGCTTCCAGCAGTGTCTCTCCCAATTTCTTACCCTGGTTGGCTTCGGCAATCTTGAATGTACAGATCTTCACGCTGTTCCCGGCCAATCCGGACACTTCCGGTTTCTGACGATCGAGGACCGCCAGGCCACGGATGTCCCTGCCGCCCCCTATGACCAGACTGGTCCGTCTTTCGGCAACGACCTTGTCCCACCAGCCGGAAAAGTCCACATAATCAGCTCGAAGTGAATCAAAGAACGGTTGGACCGGATCTATGGTGTGAGGCTGGACGTCATCGACCGAATAATGAGCTGGCAGCTGCCCCGATAGTGCCGTCAACACCCCTTGGGCGTCATCGAGCATCATCACGCGCTCTTGAAGTCCAGCATGACGGGCATGCGCGTGGAGCTTCCGGTCCTCAGTTATCAGCCAGGTGGCGGCATTGCGTTGCAGTGTAAGAAGCAGCGCGGCGTCCACACCGTCGTTAGTGCGGGCCCCCAGATCCGGTGCATAACGTGCCTCATTCAGGAACCCTGTGGTGAGTTCAACACGTGCCAACCGCGGATACTTCTCCAACTGACGGCGCCGGCGGTCCCTTAGCTGGCGATCCCGAATCCGCGAGATGTCGTCAAATTGATTCTCCACGATGGAGATCTGGCCGCCGGCGTCCAGAACAAGGCGATAAACCTTCGACGCCGACTGGTGGTTGACGTGATCTGCATCCTCATCACCCTCGATGGCGAGAACAATATTTGTGTCCATCAGGACTCGCAGGTCCCCCATATACCTCGTGCGGCTTCCCATTTTCTCCCCAAGCTCTCGAATGCGGCATACCATCCGCGTTGTCCCTGCCGCCTACGCTACCGACCTGAGCTCACGGTGGCCCTTTGCCACGGCGGCGGGGCAGAAAGTGACTCTAGAAGCCGCCGACGGCCAGATGGGCCGCGTTAGCGCCGAAGACAAGACCTGTGAACAGGCCAAAGCAGCCTCCGAAGCCATGACCCCCGAGGACTCGAACGCAACCGCGATCCGGCCTGCCTTCCGCACAAGACCCTGCCACTGGATATTCAAAGTGAGCTACGCATCAGATACTCACTGAGCAGCCTGATAAGACGAGGACCAAGGTGCCGACTGAAGTCGTCGACAACGCTACGGTCATCAAAGCTGTCCAACACGCCCCCGTACCGCCGGATGACCTGCTCTCGACGAGGCGTCGGAGCGAAGAGCGCACCGTAGAAGGCTCGTTCCGCTCCGCGGGAGGAGCTGTCGCGGCACCGCGCCGGGCGAGGTCGAACAGGTGAACGCGCTCGAAGTCCCTCAGCCGCACCCAGCCGAGCGCGACGTTCGTCATCGAGAACTGCGCGCTGCATGGCAGGCGGTCCCAAGACCGTTCATGAGCACCCAGACTCCGAGGGCGACGGCCGCTGATCACTCGGTTCGAGGACGTCCCCGGCGACCGTGTCGACACCAGATAAGCCTGGTATACGAGCTCATCATCATCTCCATGGTTAAGGGCAGGGACCCGGGGGTCTATGTGAGGGGTATGTTTTTCGCTCATAAACGAGGAGAAAAGATCCCTGCTAAATCAGCACTCCGGCTGCGTCCAGGGTGGCAACGGCACCGCTGCCCAGGACCGGAAGGTCCGCTAGATAGCCTCGAGAACGGGAGGCATCTCTTCTCCTTTCCATCGCGGGGTCGGAACTCGGCAGTTACTGAACATGTGGTGATCGCAGTGGGATGGTGCCTTACTCCACGGGTACGCGTGCCCTCTGGGGGCGGGTCAGGGCGAGGACTGCGGCGGCCATGAGGGACAGGATCCCGAGGATTCCCAACGCGATGGTCAGGCCGCCGAAGGCGGCGGCTGTGACGCCGAGGATGATCGGGGAGACGAACTGGCCGATGTAGAGTGATCCGGTCCAGATTCCGGTACCCCGGCCTCGTTGTTCGAGGCGGAGTCCGGAGACCGCCCAGGTCAGCAGCGTGGGCAGCATCAGCCCGGTCCCGGCGCTGGTTACGACGGCGCCGGCCAGCACCGTTGGGACGGTGCCGCCGAACCATACGGCCAGCAGGCCGATGCCGGCCAGGCTGAACGCGACGGGCAGCAACCGGTTCGGCCCGTGCTTCGCGGTGCTGCGGAAGGAGAACGCCCCGGCGGCGGTTGCCAATGAGGCCAGTGCCGTTCCGGCTCCGATCAGACTGACGTTGGTGACCCCGAGGCCTGTGAGCACGTAGGGCAGCTGGACGACCAGGGCGTAGAAGATGATCCCGCCGAACAGCGTCACGAGGGACGGCATGGCGATTTGACGCCATGGCACGGGTGCGCGCCTCTGCTCGGCGGTCCGTGTGGTGGGCTCCCAGAAGAAGTACGCCATGGGGACGGCGATGACCACGGCGATGGCGTAGAGCCAGAACGGAGTCCGCCACCCTTGGCTGCCGAGGGCGCCGCCGACGGCGAAGAACGCTGTGGCGGCCAGTGTGGCGACAAGCACCTGCATGCCCAGGTACTTGTCTCGTTGCTTGCCTGAGTAGTAGTCGGTGATCAGGGTAGTGCAGACCGTCATGATCGCCGCCTCAGCCACACCCACCCCGATCCGGGAAGCCACGATCGATGTCAGGGAATCCAGCCACAGCGGCGCAGTTCCGAAGATTGAGTAGAGCACCAGGGCGGCAAGCAGCAGGTTCTTGCGGCCCAACCGGTCCGCGACGGCGCCGGCGAACGGTGCAAGGACGGCGACCATGAGCGCAGGCACGGTCAGGACGACCGGTACCAGGATCTCGGCGCCGGGGGTAGTTGCGAACGCCGCGGTCATGGACGGCAGGACTGGGGCCAAAAGGACGGCGCCCAGCACGGGCATGCAGCTGCCTGCCAGAAGCAGGACCGCATGTATCCGCCCGGCCTGCCGTTGGTGCGTCTGTGCCGCTGTGAGCGGTGCCCCCGTAGTAACGTTTTCCATGGTTTCCCTTCAAGGCGTCGGACCCACCGCCATTGGTGGGTGTGATGAGCCTCACTATGGGTGGCAATGAGGAGTCAGCGGAAATAAATCCTCCCGATGCCTCCTATGCCCCCGAGCGATACGCACCCGACCCGGATGCCGAATCCCGCGTCCCGGCCGCGTTTTCCCGAGGGCTCCTTGTCAGCGGTATTTGCTGCTCCGATAGGCTGTATCGGCATAATGCTGCAGCTAAAAAGGGCCGGCGCTCATCGGCACATAGCTCATTGATGCGAAACGCCCCGTTTCGCATTGGTGGACTTTCGGCTAATATGGCGCCATGGTCACCCGAAGTGAAACCAGTCGACAATCGATCCTCGCAGCTGCCCTGCATCTGCTTGGAGCGCGCGACGGCGAGGGCCTGACGCTCGAACAGCTGACCATGGAGGCCATCGCGTCGAGGGCGGGGGTCAGCAAGGCAACCATCTACCGCTGGTGGCCGAGCAAGAGTGCGGTGGTCCTCGATGCCTTCATCGAAGACCACATCTCCCATACGGCTCCCGGAGACGACCTGAACGCCGTCGCTGCCCTCCGCAGCCACGTGCGAACGGTGGTGCGGCAGTACGCCGGGCCCGTCGGCCGGATCGTGGCCCAGTTGGTTGCGGCAGGGCAATACGACGACGAGGCGTTGAACGCTTTCCGGGAGCGCTTCTGGTCAGGTCGAAACCAGGTGGTCCGGGCAATCATTCTGCGCGGCATGGACGGTGGCGTCATCCGCGGCGACATCGAACCCGATGTCGCCGCGGCGCTGCTTTACTCACCGATTTATCACCGCCTGCTGCTCGGCACCGGACCGCTCGACGACGACTTCGCCGAGCAGGTCTTCGACGGTGCAATGCGCGGCCTCGCACCGTCATCGGCGCCGGTGGCCCAGGGGTCGGGCGGCTAGCGGTGGGATCGCCTGCGCGACCCAGCATCCAGCTGGACCTCAATCTCCTGATCCCGCTGGCAGTCCTGCTGGAGGAACGGAACGTCAGTTCCGCCGCAGCCCGGCTCAGGGTCAGCCAACCAACGGCTTCGGGCTTCCTCGCCAAGCTCCGGCGACACTTCGATGATCCCCTCCTGGTGCGCGAAGGCAATGCGTACCTCCTGAGCGCCCTGGCCACTCGCCTCAGGGACGAACTGCCCGCCGCTCTGCACGGGGTCGAACGAATCGCAAGTGCGCAGTTGGAGTTCAGGCCGGCGGAAAGCACGCGCGAGTTCCGTATCCTCGCCACGGACTACGCCACGTCGCAGGTTGGCAGGCGGCTCCTGGCCCGGTTGGCCGGAACTGCGCCCGGGATCCGACTAAGATTCGACCAAATCCTTACGTCCCATGTCGACGAAGCGCCCGACTCGCTGCGGGACGTCGACGGAATGTTCCTTCCCCACGGGTATCTCACTCAACAGCCGCATCTGGATGTCCTGGTCGACGACTGGGCCTGTCTCGTTGCCGTCGACAATCCCGCCCTCAGCGAGATCCCAACGGCTGACGAGCTGCTCTCCTCGCCCTGGATCACCACCATCTGGGGGCCCGGCGCCCTCACTCCGGCCGCCCGCCAGCTGCAGATCGCCGGACTGCACCCCCTGGTCAGCACCATCACTCCGCACTTCTTCGTCATCCCGTCCCTGGTCGATGGATCCAACCGGATAGCCCTGCTACCCAAGCGCTTGGCAGAAGACGCTGTCCGCGCCTCGACTGGCCTGCGCATCGTGCCGCCTCCCATCCTGCTGTCCCCCATTTCAGAGGCGTTCTGGTGGCACCGCGACAGGGAATACGACCCCGCGCACCGCTGGCTTCGGGAGCAGTTGGCGTCCGCCTGCGCCCCTCTTCTACCGCCGGACCGCGCCTAGTTCTCCCGCGGCGCCCTTGCGTCTGGACCTCGTTGGGTATCAGGTATGACGATACGTAGGCATAGCAAATATCGTCTTCCCAATATGTGTGTGATGACACACAGTGGATAGTGCCGGCCACAAACCATCCGCACTTCCACGAAAAGGATCAATGATGATCAAGCTCCTTTCCCACCTGTCCCACATCGAGATCTACGCCACCGACCTCGAAGAGTCGATTCGCTACTACGAGGAACAGGTCGGCCTTCGGGTCGTCGAACGGACCGACGAGAAGGTCTTTCTACGCTGCTGGGGTGACTACTACGCCTACAGTGTCGTGCTGGTTCAGGGCGACGAGCCGGGCATGGTCTCCATGGCCTGGCGCACGAGCAGCGCGGAGGCCCTCGACGAGGCCGCGCGCCGGATCGATGCCACCGAGTACGCGGGCGCATGGAAAGACGCCGGCGAGGGCATCGGCCGCTCGTACCTCTTTACCGGCCCCTATGGCCACACAATGCAGCTGTTCTGGGACGTCGAGCTGTACAAGGCGCACGGCGAACTCGCCTCAACCTACCCTGATCGTCCGTCCAAGCGCAGCGACCGGGGCATCGCGCCCCGTCAACTTGACCACGTCACCATCGCGGCGTCCGATGTGAAGGGCTTCGCGAATTGGTACAACGAGGTCCTGGGGTTCCGGATCATGGCGTTCGCGGACTTTGAGAACCCTGAGGTGACTTTCTTTGGGGTTCTGACCACGAACGAGAAGTCCCACGACCTGGGGATTCTGCTCGATGCCTCAGACCGTCCGGGGCGTATCCACCACTACGCGTTCTGGCTCGACACACAGGCCGAACTGGCCCGCGCAGCGGACCTGCTCATCGAGAACGGGACACCGATGGAATTCGGCCCCGGCGTTCATGGCATCGGCGAGCAGGACTACTTGTACTTCCGCGAGGCCAGCGGATTGCGCATCGAGGTCAATACGGGCGGCTACCGCAACTACGTCCCGGACTGGCAGCCGAACCGGTGGACCCCCGAACTGGGTGCTAACGACCAGTACCGGAACCGGGAACTTCCGCAGTCCATGCTGGAGGCATTCCCCCTGGCCGCTGCTCCCACCGCCACCGAACAGGGCCTGGTGCCTGGCAGCGAGGCCGAGCTGATCAAGGCGGCTGCCATAAAGTCCCCCGCGTTCCAGGCCTAGGGAGATGGCGGAATGCAGTTGAATGACGCGGTAATCGTCTCGGCACTCAGGAGCCCTATCGGCCGGGCGGCCAAAGGGTCACTAAAGGACGTACGGCCCGAAGACCTGGTCCTGGGCACGGTCCGGGCCGTCTTGGACCGGGTGCCGGAACTGGCCCCCGCCGACTTGGTGGACTTCAGCCTTGGCTGCGCCGCGCCGGAGGGTGAGCACGGGCAGAACATTGCCCGCCGGGTTGCCATCATGGCCGGACTCGATGGCCTGCCGGGCACGACCGTCAATCGTTTCTGCGCCTCGTCGTTGCAGGCTGCCCGGATGGCGTTCCACGCCATCCGGGCAGGTGAGGGCGACGCTTTCCTCGTCGGCGGCGTCGAGTGCGTCTCGCGCTACGACGCCGCACACCACCGCGAGGCCCGCCACCCGGCCTTCAACGCACCCCGGGACATCGCACGGCGCGTCTTCGACCAGGACCTGGCATGGACCGACCCGCGCCAGCGCAGCGTGCTGCCGGACGCCTACATCTCGATGGGATGGACCGCCGAGTTCGTTGCCCGGACCACGGGCACCACCCGCCGGGATCAGGATGACTACGCGCTGCTCTCCCAACAACGCGCAGCGGACGCCGCGGCCACCAGCTTCTTCTCCCGGGAAATCGCCCCGGCGACCCTGCCCGACGGCACGACCGTATCCGCGGACGATTGCCCTCGCCCGGCCACCACGGCCGGGATCCTCGCGGGACTCGTGCCTGCATTCCACCCCGGTGGCACAGTGACGGCGGGCAACGCCAGCCCGCTGAACGACGGCGCTTCTGCCGCCGTGATCACGAGCGCGGCCAAGGCACGGGCCCTGGGCCTGCGGCCCGAGGCCCGCATCGTCTCCACAGCCGTGTCGGCGCTTTCGCCGGAGATCATGGGACTTGGCCCCGTCGACGCCAGCCGCATCGCCCTCCAACGCGCCGGTCTGGGGATCGGGGACGTTGACGTCATTGAGCTGAACGAGGCCTTTGCAGCCCAGGTTGTGCCCTCCATCCGCCAACTCGGCGCCGATATAGACAGAGTGAATCCCCACGGCGGGGCAATCGCCCTGGGGCATCCCTTTGGTGCCACGGGTGTACGCATGTTGGCCACCCTCATCAACGGACTGCGGCACCGCGACGGAACCCTCGGCCTGGCCACACTATGCGTGGGCGGCGGACAGGGCATGGCCATGGTGGTGGAACGGCTATGACATCCACCCTGAGGCAAACCCAGTTCGTCCCGCCCACTCTGCAGGCCATCGCATCGCATCTAGGATTCTTCGCAGAGGCAGGCATTCAACTGGAAACGTCGGCGACGCGCTCCAGCGACCAGCAACGCGAGGAGCTGCTGAGCGGGGAGAGGGACCTCGCCGTAACAGCCATGGACAACCTCCTGATCTGGAACGAGCAGGGCGGCGACTTCGCGCTCGTGGCACAGCTGGAACAGACGACCCCGCTGGGGCTCTATGTCCGTCCAGGGATACGCCGGCCCGGCGACCTGACGGGCGCCCGGTTCGCCGTCGACGCACCCCATAACGGATTCTCGATCGTCGCCAGGCACGCGCTCCAGGACGTCGACGTCGACTATGTCGAGGTCGGAGGCGTACGCGAACGGTTCACGGCGCTCGTCGACGATACGGTGGATGCAACCCTGCTCGGGCCACCGCTGGACGAGATGGCCGAAGACGCCGGATTCGTCAGAATCCTGGACCTCAACGACCGCTATCCCGACTACCCGGGCCAGGGACTGGTGGTGCGCCGGGCGCGGATCCCGGAGCTTCGTCCGCTACTGGACCCCTATCTGACGGCACTGAACCGCTCCGTTGTCTGGGCCGAGGGCGCCTCAACGGACCAAGGGGCGGATGTCCTGCGCGGGGCCGGCTTTGGCGAACGCTCCAGTCTCACGGCCTGGGACTCTCGGGCGACCAGCCTCATTCCCTCTAAAGCGGGCCTCCGAACGATCGTCCGCCTGCGGGCGGAACTCGGCACGCTACCGGCTTCCTTCGCGGGGATCGATTCCCTCTGGGAACCTGTCCCGCTCGAGAAAGTGTCGGCGAAGCCGCCGGGCCGCTGTAGGGCTTGACCTCGACACCACCCCGGGCCTCTCGCCCGTTTGTAAAAGCCTTGCCATCCCATATCCAAAACAGTACGTTTCGTATTCAATGATTATTCTCGTGGCGCGATCCCCCGCCCCTAGAACCACCGGCTCAGACGCCCGGCGCCGGCCCCCCGGCCCCGGCCAACAGAACAAAGAAGAGGAACCCCGTGAAACTTGGCAGAATCGCCCGAACCACACCTGATGGCGAGGAGCTGCGGATCGTCGCCGCGCTTCCCGAGGAAGGACGCGTGGTTGACCTCGCCACGGCCTTCTCCGTGGCACAACAGCGACGTGGAGCCTCCCAGGCTTCCGCCCGCCGCCTGGCCAGGGAAATCTTCCCGCCCAGCATGTCCGCCGCCATCGGCGCGGGCCCCTTCTTCCTGGAAGCCGCAGCGCAGGCCCTCGACGCAGCCGACGACGCCTCCCTTCCCATGGCAGAGGCCCAGTGGCGCGCCGCCGTCGACCCGCCGGTCATCCGGGACGGACTGACCTTCAACCAGCACATCGTCAACTTCGCCGAAACGGTCACCAAGAGCCTGCCCAACCCGAACATCTACAAAATCCCCGGATACTTCAAGGGCTCAACCGCAACCGTCTACGGCCACGGCGAAGAGATCCCCTACCCCTCCTTCAGCGACGCCCTCGACTACGAAGTGGAGATCGGCTACGTGATCGGAACCCCCGGCCGTAACCTGACCCCCGGGACCTCGTTCGACCACGTCTTCGGGATCACCATCTTCAACGACTTCAGCGCACGGGACATCCAGGGCAGCGAAATGGCCATCGGCATGGGTCCACAAAAATGCAAGGACTTCGCCTACGGGATCGGTCCATGGATCACCACCATCGACGAGATCGCCTCGGTCGACGGGCTGAAGGCCACCGTTAGCGTCAACGGGCAGCAATGGACTTCCTGCGAGGCCACCGACATGCTGTACTCGCCCGAGGAACTGGTCGCCTACGTTTCCATCGCGGACCGCCTGCAGCCAGGCGACATCATCGGCTCCGGAACCATGGGGTTTGGATCGGCGCTGGAACTCGGCAGGAAGCTCGAGCCAGGCGACACCATCGACATGGAACTGGAGGGCGTCGGTACGTTGCGCAACACCCTTTCCGCCGAACGAGAGGCCTACCCGTGGTGGCCGACCGCCCGCCCCTACCCCTTCGCCAAGGAAGCGAGCCTGTCATGACCACCGAACGAGCCCCGCTGCGAAGGATCGTTACCGGGCACGACGCCCTCGGGCGGTCCATCATCGACCTCGATTCCGACGCACCGCACTCCTGGTCCTCGGACACCGTCCCGGGCTTCGGGGCCAGCGTCGCCTGGGCGACACCCGCCGGCCCCATCGACCACGCGACGCCCCGGGACGCCGCGTCGGCCGATGCCGACATCCCGACGTTCCCACCCGCCGGCGGCACCATCCTGCGCGTCGCCGACTTCCCACCCGACGAGACCTACCCGGCCAAGGCCGCTTCTGTCGTCTTCGACGAAATCGACGGCGAGGAAGCACGGCAGAAACCCTCTGACGGCCAGAAACCCCGGCACTTCTGGTTCCACCGCACGGACTCGCTGGACTACGCCGTCGTCCTCGACGGCGAGATCGTCCTGATGCTCGACGAGGGCGAGACGCTCCTGAAGGCCGGCGACGTCGTCATCCAGCGCGCCACAAACCACGCCTGGTCCAACCGCTCCGGCCGGAACTGCCGCATGTTGTTCGCCCTGCTCGGCACCGAACCGGCCACGCCCGCACAGCTCGGAACCGCCCGCACCGAAGCGGCCAGACCGTGATCGTCACACCCGACGCCCGGTCAGGCGAAGTCATCTGGCACCCCTCTCAAGAGGACGCGGCGCAGTCCAACGTGGCCCGCTTCACCGAGTGGCTGCAGGGCCGCGGAATCACCGCATCGGACTACCACGAGCTCTGGAGCTGGTCCGTGGCGGACCCGGCCGCCTTTTGGCCGCTGTTCAGGGAGTTTATGGGCGTGGAGCTTGGCGGAACCCCCGGCCCCACCACCGACGGCCGACCCATGCCGGGCACCGCCTGGTTCCCGGGGCGGACCGTAAACTTCGCCCAACATCTGCTCGAAGGCAGGAACGGCACGGCGCTGATCGCTCTCGCCGAGGACGGGCAGCGCGAAGAGATCTCCTGGGAGCGCCTGCGGCAACTCGTCGCCACCGTCGCCGCCGCCTTGCGCGGCATGGGAATCCGGCCCGGGGACCGCGTCGCCGCCGTGCTGCCCAACGTCCCTGAAGCCGTCGCCGCGTTCCTGGCCTGCGCCAGCGTCGGCGCCGTCTGGACCATCTGCTCCCCCGAGTTCGGAACCGGCGCCATCGCCTCGCGGTTCGGCCAGCTCGACCCGCGCGTCCTGATCGCCGCACCTGGATACCGGCTCGGCGGACGCGACCGGGACCGGACCGCCGATCTCGCCACCGTGGTAGAGCAGCTACCCACCCTGGAACGCGTCGTCTGGGTAGACCGGCACACCGACGCCGCGCCCCCGGTCCTGAGTATCCCCAGCGACAAATGGGAGGACCTGGCCGCCACACCGGCCGAGCCCCGGTACAGCACGCTGCCGTTCGACCACCCCCTGTGGGTGCTCTTCTCCTCCGGAACCACTGGCGTACCGAAAGGAATCGTCCACGGGCACGGCGGAGCGCTCCTCGAGGAGCTGAAAATGCTCTCGATCCACTCCGACCTCCGCCCCGGCGACCGCTTTCTCAGCGTGGCTTCCACCAGCTGGGTCGTCTGGAACGGATTGGTCTCGGCCCTTGGCTGCGGTGCCACCGCAGTGCTGCTGGACGGCAACCCGACCCACCCGGACCTGGAACACCTCTGGCGGCTGAGCGCACAGGAGCGCGTCACCGTGCTCGGGACCGGTGCAGGGTACATCCATGCCTGCCTCAAGGCGGGCCTGGAACCACGCCGTGACTTCGACCTGACGGCACTCCGCGCCGTGCACGTCACCGGTTCCCCGCTGCCCGAGGACGGGTTCCGCTGGGTCTACGGGAGCGTCGGCGACGTCTGGCTGGCCTCCATGAGCGGCGGCACGGACATCGCCTCGGTCTTTGTCTGCGGGGTCCCGACCCTGCCGGTGCGGGTCGGCCGTCTCCAGGCACCCGCCCTGGGCGTGAACGTCCAGGCGTGGGACGAAGCCGGCGGCCGGCTCTTCGGCGCCAAGGGCGAGCTGGTCGTCGTCGACCCCATGCCCTCGATGCCGCTCTTCTTCTGGAACGACCCTGATGGACGCCGGTACCGCGAGGCCTACTTCGACACCTACCCGGGAGTATGGCGGCACGGGGACTTCATCGAGATCGACTCCGACGGCAGTTCGGTGATCCACGGACGGTCCGACTCCACCCTCAACCGCAACGGAATCCGGCTGGGATCCGCGGACCTCTACCGGATCGTCGAGCAGCTGCCCGAAGTCCGGGAGGCGCTCGTCGTCGGCGCCGAACTGGGATCGGATTACTACATGCCCCTGTTCGTCGTCCTCGCGGACGGGACAGACGCCGACGAAGCGGCCGCTCGCATCAGGGAGGCAATCCGGCGGGACCTTTCCCCGCGCTACGTCCCCGACGCCATCATCCCCGTCCCGGGCATCCCCCACACCCGCACGGGAAAGAAGCTCGAGGTCCCCGTCAAACGGATCATCCAAGGCGCCGTGCCGTCCTCCGTCGCAGACCTAGGCGCGGTCGATGACGCCGAACTCCTCCAACAGTACGCCCGCTACGCACCCGCACATGCGGGCCCGACCACCGCGCCGCACCACGAAAGGCACCAACCATGACCACCTCGTTCGCACTGGGCACCTTCGCCGCCGGCGGGGCTCCCTTTCCCGGCGTCGTCGTCGACGGCAGAGTCCATGACATCGCGGGCGTCCTGCCCGGCGCCGTCGACATGCCCACAATCCTCAGGGACTGGGACCGGAGCATCGAGGTCCTCGCCGAATTCACCGCGGACCCAGCAACGCTCGAGCGCACACCGTCGTACCCCCTGTCCGAGCTGACGATCCTGCCCCCGGTCACGCCCACCGGGCAGATCCTGGCCGCCGGCGCCAACTACCGCGAACACGTCATCCAGATGACCGTGGCCCATCGGCTCGGGGACCCAGCCGCCTCAGCGGACGAACTGCGCGAACAAGCCGCGCGTGAGATCGACGAACGGGCGCGCACCGGGGAGCCGTACGTCTGGGTCGGCGCCTCCTCGGCCATCTGTGGGGCGAACGACGACGTCCGGCTTCCCACCGTGGGGTCCGAGCACGACTGGGAGCTGGAACTTGGCGTCATTATCGGCCGCGACGCCTACCAGGTGGCAGAAGAGGACGCGATGGACTACGTAGCCGGGTACACCATCTGCAACGACCTCACCACGCGGTCCCTGGTTCCCCGCACGGACATCCCGATGATGGGCACCGACTGGATGAGGTCAAAGAACCACCCGACCTTCTTCCCCACCGGCCCCTACCTGGTGCCGGCCAGGTTCGTCCCCGATCCCCAGAACCTGGACATCACGCTCAGCCTCAACGGCACGGCCATGCAGCAGGGCAACACCGGCGACATGGTGTTCGGCATCGCGCGGCTCATCTCCTACATCTCCGGACGCGTCGTGCTGCGGCCGGGAGACATGGTGATTACCGGATCACCGCAAGGCAACGGCTCCCACTGGGGCCGGTTCCTGCAGGACGGCGACGTCATGGAAAGCACCATCACCGGTTTGGGACACCAACGCAACCAGGTCCGCGGTCCGGTCCCCGCCGGTCACGCGGCTCCCGAAACCCGCGCCGACAGCGCGTCACACTAGTACCGTTCATCACCTACGCAAAGGAGCGAAAAGATGACTGATTGCGACGTTCTCGTCGTCGGCGGCGGGCCGGTCGGCGAGGTCCTCCTCGCCCTCCTCGGATCCCGGGGGATTTCCGCTATCGGATTCGAGAAGGACCACGAGGTCTGGCCGAAACCACGGGCCGTCCACTTCGACGGCGAGACCCTCCGCACCTTCCAGGCCCTCGGGCTCGGCGACGCCATCGAGGCCCTCTGCGAGCCGATGCTGAACTACCGGATGGAAAACGAGGCTGGCGAAGTCCTCCTCGACATTCCAACCGGCGCCCTGGGAATCCATGGCTGGCATGACGACTACATGTTCAACCAGCCAGAGTTCGACCGACTGATGCGCTCCGAGATCGAGAGCTACCCCTCGGTAAGCCTCCTCCCCGGACACAAAGTAAACAGCATCGCCCAGGACGAGGAATCCGTAAGCTGCGTCGTGACAGAGCCCGGGGGCGCTACCCGGACCTACACGGGCCGCTACCTCGTGGGCTGCGACGGGGCCTCGTCCCGTGTCCGCCACGACATCGGGTCAACCTTCGCAGTCCTCGGCCCCAACGATCCATGGCTCGTAGTCGACGGCCTCTGCGGAGATACCCCGCCTGTAGAGGGCAGCATGGTGTTCTTCGGACACCATTCCCGGCCCAAACTTTGGGCAGCCATGCCGGGGGGCCACGGGCGGATGGAGTTCAAAGTCCTTGAAACGGACAACGACGAGGACCTGACCGACCCCGACAAGCTCGGAGAGCTCTCCGGCGGGCTACTCACTCCCGAGAACTTCCACGTCGAACGCTCAGGCGTCTACACGTTCCGTTCCTTCCTCGCCGACCGCTGGAGAAATGGCCGGATCTTCCTCGCGGGGGACGCGGCACACCTCTCACCCCCGCTCTACGGCCAAGGGCTCTGCTCCGGCATCCGTGACGCCAACGACCTGTCCTGGAAACTCGCGGCCGTTCTGAGCGGCGGCGACCCGGCGCTGCTCGACAGCTACGAAGCCGACCGCAGCCCGCACGTCCGCGCCTGGATCGACCAGGCGACGCGAATGTCGGCCATCGTGCAAACCACCGACCCCAACGTCGCCGCCGGCCGTGACGCCCACGTCCGCAACAACCCCCAAGACACCGCCCCAAAGGTCCCCGTCCTGGGCGGCGGACTGCATGCTGGGCGGCCCACTCCAGCCGGTACCTGCGCGATCCAGCCCATGCTCGAAAACGGAGGGCGATTTGACGACCGCGTAGGCCAACGCTTCCTCATCGTGACCCGACCGGAATTATGGGCCTCACTCCCCCCGGACCTGCAGAACGGCATCTCCACGCAACAGGAGGTCCATGTGCTTGGGCCGGATGAAGCCGGACACGAGGAGCTCCTGGAGAGCGTCGACGCCGGCGCGCTGGTGGTACGCCCCGACAGGTACATCCTCGGGACCACTTCCAAAGCCGCGGAGCTCTCCGAGCTCTGCGCGCAAGTGCTCCGAATCCTGCAGCCCCTCCACGTCCACTGACCCGGGAAGGGCCCTGTCCGTACCGGCAGGGCAACTCCCGGGCGCCCATCACCACCTCTGAAAGCGGGAACACCCATGGCCCTTCCGGATACCGTCGACGCCCGGCCCCCAACAATTTTCCACCTCATGTCGCGGCGGCTCCAGGAAGACTCAGCCTCCACGAACCTAGGGATCACCGTCACGGACGCGGAACCCGGGCGGATCACCATGCGCATGCCCATCGCCCCAACCATGAGGAACGGCCACGGCATCCTCCACGGCGGGTACGTGTTCTTTCTGGCGGACACCTGTTTCGCGTTCGTTTGCGAATCCACCGGGCACCCTTCCGTCTCCCGCCAGGCCGACATCACCTACATTGCCGCAGGCGGCAACGACGTCGAATACATCGAGGCAGTGGGAATCCAGCGGACCCGGTACGGCCGCAACAACATCGTCGATGTCTCCGTCCGCTCCGGCTCCGGGCTCCATTTGGCCGAGGCCCGCATCTTCGGCGTCGTCATCAACCCGTCCCAAAAATAGGCATGGGTCGGAGAACGTGGCCACATATGGCCGAGTGCCCTCGCGCGACCTACGCCGGACCCATATCCGTCAGTTGGTGTTCGCGCCGGAGACCGCGGTGAGTTGGCTTAGCCCGCTGGCCTTATCGCCGCGTCGAGGTCCGCGCTCACCGCTCGCACGTCGCCCACGGCGTTCCCGGACAGCAGCGGGCCGGGCTCGGGCAGGCGCCGCTTCCGCGCGATGACGCGCGCATGTTTGACGGCAAGTTGGCCACCGCCAGCATGCCTTCACGCATACACGGTTAAGGACATAGACCCGGGGGTCTATGTGAGGGGTATGTTTTTCGCTCATAAACGAGGGGAAAGGTTCCCTGCTAAATCAGCACAAACAGCCCCTTCCCGCTGCGATCACCACATGTTCACTGACTCTCGAGCTCCGACAGCACACGCCGGCCAAACTCGCCGTCGAGGGTGAAGGAAAGAGTTGGTGGTGCATCCGCCTAGGTTCCCGGAATTGAAGACTCGTCCATGGTTCGCCGCCGCTCGGATCTCGGTGGTGGTCACAGGAGGCTCACGGGCAGAGCACTCCGATGCCGTTATCTGCGGTTTTCCACATAGACCAAGACGCTTTACCGCCAGCCGTTCGCCGATGCTGCACTGGAGGAATGCTCAGCTATGAGGAACGGGTTCTCGTCATCCAGGAGCACGAGGATGGCCGCTGCTGGTGCGGCGAGACCTGGGATTGGCCGGCACCGCCCAGTCACCCAAGTGTTTAGGTTCGTGGCCGCTTCCCAGCACGGTCCTGGTCCGGTCTAGCAAAAACCGTTGCTGCGCTGCCAGAGACGTAGGGGAATCTCGATCATCAGGGAGTCCATGGGTCCAGGATCGTCGGGTCACGTGGGTGGCGGCGATCTTCAGGAGAACCGTTGTAGCGAATCCCTCCGCTCACTTGGCAACTGGGCAATACTTTGCTGCGCGACTGGCCGCCTCTCGAGCCAGCTCGGAAAGAAATTCCGGCATGCGGATCGTTTGATCCCCGCTGCGGCCTGCCCGGCAGCTGTTGCTGATAGGTCGGCCGGAACGGAATCCCAGGAGACGCGGTGCGGTCTATTTGATTGGCGCTTTCGGTCAGGCATCGGGGCCTTACCCTTGCCTGTGAGGGAAACTAAAGTACTGCCGCCGGCCTTTCTAGTTGACGTGCATGGGGTTCGCCGCGACCGGCGTCCAGTCCGTTCCCTCGCCGGCCTTGTTCGTGCCGGGGATATCGCTCTTCTTCCTGGCTTCCGATGAACGCCTGGTCAGGAACGCCGAGTTCACCTGTCGGCAACGGAATGACTCTAACCTGACGGCGGTGACGCGTTGCTACAACCCAAGCTCTTTGGCTCGGGTGAACGCGGCGTCCGTTGCCTCTTTGAGGACCTGCTTGATTTCGCTAGCCTCCATCACAGCAATCGCGGCCGCCGTTGTGCCGTTTGGGCTTGTCACCTGGGCACGTAGTTCGCGGGGGGAGCGGCCCGTGCTTGCCAGCAGTTCGCTGGCGCCACTGAATGTTCCGTTGACGAGCAAAGCCGCCTGTTCGGGCGTGAAGCCCTTGTCAATGGCAACCTCGGTGAGGAGTTCAATGAGGCAGAAGACGTAAGCGGGACCGGAGCCGGAGATGCTCGTGACGGCGTCGAGCTGGTTTTCAGGAACGGTCAGGACGGAACCCACGGTTTGGAAGAGCCGTTCCACGATGGCCAGGTCCTGGTCACTCGCATGGGTTCCCGGGCTAATGCCCGTAACGCCCCTCCCCACCACTGCCGGGATGTTGGGCATAACGCGCACTACAGGCACGGTGGTCGGCAAGATCGATTCCAGCGCAGCGATGCTAATGCCGGCTGCGATGCTTACAACAACGGCGCCCGGTTCTACGGCCTCTGCGATTTCCTTCAGCACCTTGGGCACCACGTCGGGCTTGACTGCTAGGACTATCAGCCCTGCACCGGAAACGGCCTGGATGTTCGCGCTTGGAGTTGTGCTGGAATCGAAGGCTGTTACGCCCGCGTCGCTGAGCTCCTGCAGTTGCGAGGACCAGTGGCCGGTCGCGCGTATGCCGCCTTCGGCAGGTATCGAGGCATTCAGCAAACCCCTGATGATCGCACAACCCATGGCTCCTGCGCCAAGGAAGGAGGCGGGCAGGGGGATGGGGTGCAGTTCGCTCATGTTGTATTCCATTCTGTGTTTGAAGGTCTTGCCGGGATTGAGGCTGTCCGTCGGTCCAGCAGTCCGGCCTATTTCGCGCTGGATTCCAGGACGTCCTACTTCCGTCCAATGCCAGTCAGCGGACTTGTACTCGCGATCCCGGCCGGATCCGTGCTTGGCCGATGGCCAGTACACCTGTCTGTGAAGGCCGGAATGAATGCGCTAACCACACCCCTATTGGGCCCAACCTCTACATCACACGAGGCAGGTAAACTCCTGCCCGGGACCCACGGCTAGAGAACGGTTGTCCGAGTGAGGGAGAGCGATTTGGTCTCCCGGAAGAACAGGATCACAATCGCGGCGGAGACTACCGCCATGCCCATGAGGTAGAAGGCGGGAGCCAACGGGGTTCCGAATCCGGCAACCAGTCCCGTAGCCACGAACGGTGCGGTGCCGCCGAACAGGACGTAAGCCAAGGTGTAGCCGATCGCCGAGCCGGAGGCCCGCACGGAGCTCGGGAACATCTCCACGAGGGCCGGCACATTGGAGGTTCCGATCACGGCCACCAGGGCGCCCAGGATGCTCGTCCCCAGGATAGCGAACCCCAGTCCCAGTGGCATGATCGCGAAGGCGGGAATCGTCATCACCACGAAGCCAATGCACGCCACCAGGAGCATCCTCTTGCGTCCGTACTTGTCGCTGGCCCTGGCCGCGAGCGGGCAAACCGCGGTGTACACGAGCATCGTCACGACACTCGTGATCATGGACTCAGTGCTGGAGTAGTGCAAGCTCGAGGTCATGTACGCGATCATGTAGCTGCTCATCAGGTAGTACGCGATCGCGTTAGTGATGCTGTAGCCAAACAGGGTGAAGATCTGCCGAGCGCAGAGCCGGATGGCGTCGCCCAGGGGCCTTTCGGCCACTTTGCCTTTGTTTTCCAGGCCGCGGAACACCGGAGTGTCGTCCACGCGGGACCTGATGTACAGTCCGATCAGGCCCAGGGGGGCCGCGAGCAGGAACGGGACCCGCCAGCCCCAGGCCTGCAAGTCACTCGAGCTGAGGTTCGCGGTGATGGCTGCGCCGAGCAGTGCGCCGGCCACGGAGGCCAGGCCCACGGTGGCCGGGATGATGCTGGCGTACGTGGCCCGTTTCCCGGCCGGCGCGTACTCGACGATGAACGCCGAAGAGCCCGTATACTCACCGCCGGTAGTGAACCCCTGAACAGCTCGGAACACGAACAACAGGATCGGGGCCCACACGCCGATCACGGCGAAGGTAGGCAGGATGCCGATGCAGAATGTCGCGGCGCTCATGATTACCACGCACAGGCCCAGCATCTTGTTGCGGCCAATCCTGTCGCCGTAGCGGCCGAAGAACGCCGCACCCAGCGGCCTGGCGATGAAGCCTCCGGCGAAGATCGCCCACACGGCCAGCAGGGACGCAGTCGTCGAATAGTCCGGGAAGAAGAGTTTCGCGATGGTTACCGACATCACGGCATACGCCGCCGAATCGAACCATTCCACGAAGTTCCCGACGGCGGCCGCAGCGGCTACGCGCTTGAGGCTCCGGCGCGGGGAAGAGTCAGTCTCTGCTGAGTTGTCAATGAGGGTATTCATGACGCTTGTCCTTCGTGGGGGTCGGAAGGTGAAGAGTGAGGAAGTGCGCGGAGCTGTGCCCTTTGGACTTTTCCGGTAGACGATTTCGGCAGCGCGGAGACGTATTCGATAAAACGCGGGTAGGCAAAGCGGGAGAAGTTCGCCTTGACGTGGGCCACGATCGACTCACTCAATTCCGCGTCGCCAGTGTGGCCCGGCATCAATTCCACCCACGCTTTGATGGACTGGCCTCGGAGGTCATCCGGCACTCCCGTCACTGACACATCCCTGACGGGATCGAGTTCCCTGATGACCGCTTCCAGCTCGTACGGCCCCACCCGGTAGCCCGACGTCTTGATGACGTCATCGCTTCGACCGAGAAACCAGAAGTAGCCGTCCTCGTCAGCGTAGGCCTGATCCTTGGTGTGGTACCAGTCGCCACCGAACGCAGCGGCCGAGGCTTCGGGCATATTCCAGTATCCCAAGGGGAACTGCGGGTTGGAACGGGCCCGGAGGCAGATTTCACCGGTCTCGCCTGCCGGCACTTCCTGCTCGTTCTCATCCAGCAGGGCGACCTCCCAACCGGGGAGCGGCCGGCCCATGGATCCCGGCTTCACCGGAACAGCGGGAAAGTTGCCCAGCAAAGGGTAGGACTCGGTTGAGCCGTAGTAGTCCATCAACGTGACACCAAACTGGTCCCGGAACCAGAGGATAAGATCCGGCGTCAGCGGCTCATTGGAAGAACAGACTGTCCGCAGGTACAGCGGGAAGCGGGTGCCGGCGTCGGGCACGTCCTCCCGCATCTTGCGCAGAAACGTCGGGTTGACCAGCGCGCTGCTGACCTTATTGCGGCTCATGCTCTCCAACAACGACGCCGGGTCGAACCCTCCGGCGGGCCGGAACACCAGGTGCGTGGCTCCGGCCCGGAGCGGACCCATAAGCTTGGCGAGCGACCATGCCCAGTCCCCTGCGCCATAGAAGACGTCGCCGTTGCCGATCTGGTGGCAGTATTCGAACTCGTTGTGGCCCAGCAGCGTCCGGTGCGCATGGACGATTCCCTTGGCCCTGCCGGTGGTGCCCGAGGTGTAGAAGATGAGCGCGGGGTCGTCGGCGCGGGTCTCTACGTCCTCGAACTCGACCGGCGCGTTGGCGATTGCCGGGCTGTCGATGTCGATGACCGTCCCGTCGTACCCGTCGAACAGCGCCTTGGCTGATTCTTCGGCAATGATCACCGAGGCGCCGCTGTCCTCGAGCCGGAAGCGGATGGGTTCCGCGGCCCACAGCAGGGACATGGTGACCAGAATGGCACCGGTCCGCAGCACGCCGAGATAGGCAGCGGGGGCGTCGGCACGCTGCGGCAACAGTACGGCGACCCGGTCGCCTTTCTTGATGCCGGCGGTCTGGAGGGTGGCGGCGATTTGCCGCGAACGGTCCTGGATTTCGCCCCAGTTAATGTCCCGGCGGCCCTCGACGGCGGACTCAAGGATGAGCGCGCGCTTGTCGCGTGGGTGCCGGTCGGCGACGTCGGCCGCCATGTTGTAGAACTCCGGCACCTCCCAGCGGTGGGAGGCGAGCATGTCCGGGTAGCGGTCTTGCGTTGTCAGGGTCATTTCGGGTGTCCTTCAGCGTCCGCTGCCGGCGAGGAAACGGGCCATTTCGCGTTGCGGTTCGCCGGTGCCATAGGCCTCGCGATGGACCCGCTTGGCTTCGGCCATCGCGTCGCTCAGGTCATCTTCCTCGAGGCTGCGGAGACGGTTCTTGGTCAAACGAACAGCGCCCGGAGGCAGGAGGCTCAAGCGGGAGGCGAGTTCCTTCGCGTAATCCAGCACGCCGCCGTCGTCCGCCAGGTAGTTCAGCAGGCCGAGGCGCTGCGCCTCGGCGGCATCCACGAGCTCGCCAGTGAGGACGAACTGTGAAGTCTTGGACTTGCCGAGGATGCTCCACATGGCCCAGATTCCGGTGATGCTGGGGATGCCGGAAAGGACTTCAGGCTGGCCCATGCGGGCTTTGGTATCGCCGACGCGGAGGTCCGCGAGGAGCGCATACTGGAAGCCGGAGCCAGCCGCGACACCGTTGACCGCGGCGATGGTGATCTGGTCGAGGTTGCGGACGGCGCGGTAGAGGCGGTCGAAGCCGTCGATCCAGGCCTCGGCGGACGCGTGGTCCTCGGGGTTCATGGACGCGGTCTCGGCCAGGTCCTGCCCGGCGCAGAATGCGCGGCCGCTCCCGGTGAGGATGACGGTGCGGACCTCGTCGTTGCCCTTGAGGCCTTCCAGGTAGTCGATGAGTTCGTTGCGCATGGCCTCGGTCCAAGCGTTGAGCTTGTCCGGGCGGTTGAGCGTGATGATGGCCGTTGAGCCGGCTTGCTCGAAGAGGACTTCCTGGGACATTGGGGGTTTTCCTTCCGTGGATGCTGCGGGGATTACATCCATCAGACCATCCCGGAATGTGACCCGTCTAACATCAAAATCCACTCAGTGTGATACCAAACTGATATGATGCGGCATGGACATCCACCATCTCAAGTACTTCGTCGTGCTCAGCGAGGAGCTTCATTTCGGCCGCGCAGCGCAGCGCCTGCACATGGCGCAGCCGCCGCTGTCGCAGCGGATCAAGGACCTGGAGAAAGAGCTCGGTGTGCTGCTGTTCCACCGGCGACGCACCGGCGTCGAGCTGTCCGAGGCAGGCGCACTGCTGCTCGAACACGCGCGAAACGTGCTCGACGGCGTGGCCCTGGCACAGGAGTCGATGCGGCGGATCCGGCCGGGCGCTTCGGGCATCCTGCAGGTCGCCGTGCCGCCCGACACGAACCCGCGGGCGCTGCAGGCGATGGTCGCTTCGTTTGGGGCTGCCGCCCCGGACGTGCTCCTGAACCTGCACGAACTCACCACCGTGGAACAGGTAGGGCGGCTGCGTGACGGCGAACTGGACGTCGCGGTGGTCCGTCATCCGTTGAGCGCGGTGGGCTTTGAGTCGGGGCCGGTGCTGTCCAGGGCGTTGGGAGTGGTGCTGAATGCTTCGCATCCGCTGGCCTCTTCGGATGCTGTGCGGCTGGGTGATCTTGAGGGCAATCCACTGATCATCTTCCCGCGCCACATGGCCCCGGCGCTGTACGACGCGTTCCTTCAAACTTGCCGCGACGCCGGCTACCTGCCGGCCGCAATTGTGCACGCCCGGAACCAGCACTTCACCCATGGCCTGATCCTGGCCGGCCGCGGGGTGCACTTCAACGAAGAGCCGTGGACCCCGTTGCCCGCGGGGATTGTCTGGCGGCCGCTGGTTAGAGATCCCCTTGCTTGGCGGACCTCGGCGCTGTGGCTGAAGAGCCGAAGGTCAGCAGAGACAGATGCGTTTGTGGCGGCTGTGGCTGCGGGATTGGCTGCGGGCGGGCACGGGTAACTCGTGGCCCCCTGACGACTCCAAACCATGAATAGCCCTCATTTAGATTTGAGACATGAAATCAAGGGACTGATCACGGGCGGGCCAGGGCTCCATCTGCTGAAGCCATTGTCGGCGGTTGCCAGCTGGGTGGCCCCGTTCGGGGTTGGGCTTGCTCGCATATAGTTCAACACGCTCGAAATGACAGGAAGATCAAACCATACGGTGAGGTCCCGGACCTTGAAAGCCGCCTCACCCGGTCGGGCGGGTTTCTTTTCCCGGGTCAGCCTGACCGGCCGGCCAACCATCATCGACGCCAGCGGTGGGTGTGGCATCCGGCGCCGCGTCCCCCACTACCTTGCCACAGCGGATCATTGTGATCACTTCCGAAATTTCCTTGACTTCACGCAGCTTGTGCGAGATGAAGAAAATTGATTTTCCGGCGGCTTGGGCTGCCGGATGATGTCCAGGAGCTCATCGGTTTCCTGCGGAGTAAGAACGGCCGGTCGTTGTGGCGGGACGCCACAAGGTACCGGTCCGGTGCTGATGGCTTGCCCGGACATGGACGACATCGGGAAGCTGGTGCGCTACGGCCACGGGATCCGCGCCATCTGCGTCATCACTTGGAACGCCGACCGAATCCGCTCGTGTGTCACGGCGATGAAACCGGACATTCTTGGCGACGGCCCGGACTGGAAGACTCCCTCCGCCGAACTCGACCCGATCGTCATGGAGGCTCTGAGAAGCCTGACGCTTACGGTGAATCACAACAACACGATATCGGCCGGCTTTGAGAAGGATCAGGTGGTCGGCGTACTCCTGGCGCTGCGCGACGCCAGAATCCCGATGGACGCCGACGCCATGCAGGGCTGGGCCCTTGCTCAAGAGTGGGCCGACAAGAATCCGGAGCGGCTGGCGCAGTACGTCCGGGACATCAACGGCGGGAAACGCCCGCGAGCCCGGCACGTGCTCCGTACGGACTATATCGACTACCTGCGGCAGAAGCTGGCATCGGGTGACGATCCTAACGCTGAGGATTAGGAATCGCAGTCGGGTAGTTTCACTACCCATCTTCTGGCTCCTCTGCGAGTCCGAAGAGCACGGCGATGTCGCTGAGTCGTCATCCCAGCTTTGAGGTCGCACGTCGTGCATGACGAGCCCCGGGCAGGAGCTCGGAAAGGGCTCTGTCTACCCGAAGAGCGCTGCTCCGCATGATGAGAAATGCCCGTCATTACAGGGAACACATCACATCATTACTTAAGGACATACCCCCGGCGGACCGCACAGCAGCACATGGTGTACCCCGGGCCGCGCAACCTCAAGGGCACGAAGGGCATCGCCTTGCCTTGAGACATCGCAAAGATCTTGGAAAATCCTGCCATGTCCCCTGTTTGACTCCGACTGGCGTCAGTCCAACAAATCAAAGTACGCCGTGCCCGTGTTCCAATCCACAGGATGCATCAACGTCCCAGCAGCAGGGTTCAGCGCGCTGTACATCATGCCATCCCCGGCATAGATGCCGACGTGCCCCCAATTATTGGGCCCTTGCGGGTTCTGCACCACCAAGTCCCCCGGCTGTGGATTGTCAGTTTGGTGCCCCACGGTCCACTGATCTACGCGCGGCAGGTTGATCCCCACCTGCCGGTAGGTCCATTGGACGTAGCCCGAGCAGTCCCAGGCTTTGAACGCCGTTCCACCCCACACGTAGGCCCCGCCCAGCCCTTCTTGAGTGAAGTGCAGGATGTCCTTCCGGATCTGGCTCAGATTCATCGGCATTACCGGCGCCGCCGAGCCGTTCGGAACACTGTCGCAAGAAGTTGGTGAAGTCGCACCAGCGAGCGCGTCAACGATTGCCGTTGCCTCAGGTTCCCACCGCGCGTACAGCTCTGGAAAGGCCGATACTTGAACAGCTTGCACAGCGTTGCCCTTATCCAGGGATTGCCAAGCCGGGAAATCGAGCAGTCCGCGGGGGCTGCCATGATTGGGACCGCTCGGGCCGCCGTAGAAAGCCCGAGCGTTGTAGTTGGGGTCCATTAGCTGCTCGATGGTCCCCCAGCCAGCGGCTGGACGTTGCTGGGCGGTGCCAAGAGAGTCGTGGTCGCTGCCGACTCCGTCGTGCCGAATCAAGAGCGAAGCGGGAAGGTTGTTGTTCGCCAGGACTCTTAATCCGGATTCCTGGAGGGCCATCATGATCGCGATGATTTGTCCGTCCCTCGGCACTCCCATTTGCTTTCCGACAGCAATGTAAATCCGCGCAACCGACACCTGTCCCGCGGTTATAGTCACCGGCGCCTGGCTGTCTGGCTGAATCTCCAGACCACTGGCTCCATCCGCTGACGGCCGACCATTGCCCATCGCGCCGACTGAGCAAGCACCAGCGCCGGTCGCCGAGTTGGCGGCAAACACTGCCACACCAGCGCAAAACGCAAAGGCACAGATCAGGGTCAGTGCCGTAACTACAGCCGTCGCTGCCCGCAGAATAGCCCTGCGCTGAGCGAAACCGGCCAGAACCGCGGGAACAGGCATCAGTAGACGATTCTGCTCGGCGTCGCGTAAAAGCCAACGACTACGCAATGATCGATCGGGGCTGTAGTGGCCGGTGGACAATTCACCATGACGCTCACGGGAGCGGCATACGCATTGCGGTCCGAGCTCGATTGATCCACAACGCTCAGAGTGGCTGTGCAGACGTGAAGCCCAACCCACGGCGCCGGGTGGTCGCGCACCTTGGCCAGCTCGCCGTCGCATACAAGGGACCGGACCGTCGCCGAACGGCGCGCCTGCTCCCCTGCCAAGGTTGCATAGGTTCCCGCGTTGACGCCGGTCGCTTCGAACTCCTGCACAAATACCGTTAGGGGGTTGGACCCGTCCGGCAGAACGTCCCACCAGTCCCGGAGCCGGGAGTAGACCTCAGAGTACGACGCCGTTCGCGTGTCCCAGGTGTAAATTGCCGTCGCTGCCGCGGAGGCGAGCCTCCGATAGTCCGTTGTGCGTGGTTCTCCGATCGTGGGTGGAGTTTCCAATGTGGAAGCCGCGGTCGGCGA
>NZ_JBYSXB010000052.1:0-30203 GCF_058781765.1 Arthrobacter sp. FW306-1B-G06A
TGATCAGTCCTCCCTGCCAGGCACGCTGCCCGGCGTGTCAGACCAACCCCTGAATCCACCGTTTATCGGACAGTCCCGCATCTGGGGCGACAATCGCTACGGGCAGCTTGGCAATGGCACCTATACGGACAGTCTTTCGGCGATCGGTGTTTCGGGATTGACCGATGTGGTCATGACTGCTCAAGGTCGCGCCAATAGGTATGCGTTGCGCGCTGACGGCACGGTTTGGGCTTGGGGTATCAACTACTGGGGTCAACTGGGCGACGGCACCACCGAGTACCGGAACACCCCGGTTCAAGTCGCGGGCCTGACAGGGGTGACCTCCATCGTCGCCAATACGGACAACGCCTATGCATTGTTGGCCGATGGGACGGTCCGGGCATGGGGAAACAACTACGACGGCCAGTTGGGAAACGGCACCCGCGGGTATAGTCCCACCACTGGCTACAACAGCGCCTTGTCCTTTAGCAGCACCCCGGTCCAGGTTGTTGGCCTGACGGGAGTTGCTTCCCTCAGCGCTACATTTAGTGCGACTTATGCGTTGTTGACCGACGGAACGGTCCGGGCTTGGGGCGAAAACAGTGACGGTGCGCTCGGGGATGGCACCACGATCAACAGGGACGCTCCGGTCAAAGTGTCCGGCCTCGCGCGCGTCGAATCACTTTCCACTTGCTGGGGGAACGCATATGCCCTTCTGACCGACGGAACGGTCCGTGCCTGGGGAAACAACCTGAGCAGCGAGCTTGGTTCCGGCAGTTCGGCACCGCAAAGCGCCATCCCCGTTCAGGTCGCCGGCCTTTCCGGCGTTGCCTCCCTCGCGGTTGACGGGGGACATGCCTATGCGCTCCTTACCGATGGCACGGTTCGCGCTTGGGGACTTCACGCCGGAGAACTGGGCGGCGGCCCGATCGGCCAAAACAGCAGCATCCCGGTTAGGGTCCCTGGTCTCACCGCGGTCGCTTCGATCTCGGTCAGCTACGGCACGAGCTATGCAGTGTTGGCTGACGGGACGGTCCGCGCCTGGGGCTACAACCCGAACGGGCAGGTTGGAAACGGGACCACCACCCATACCGCATCCCCCGCCCGAGTCACCGGCCTGAGCAGGGTCGCCTCGATCACGTCGAACGGATTCAGCACGTACGCCCTTCTCACCGACGGGACCGTCCGGGCATGGGGCTACAACGGAGAAGGCCAGCTCTCCAATGGCACCAAGGTGAGCAGCAGCACTCCCGTGCAGGTCCAAGGGCTCACCAACGTGAGGCGACTCGCGATGTAGGCAGCCGGTTCCGCAAACCGGCGCGATACTCCGCCAAAAGCCCTCAAACGATCGCGGAAACCCCTGTCACGGCCCGGCCCACGATGAGCGAGTTGATCTCGAACGATCCTTCATAGGTGTAGATCGCCTCAGCATCGGCAAAGATCTTTGCCATCCGGTAGTCGGTCACGATGCCGTTCCCGCCCAGGATGGATCGGCCCATCGCCACGGTTTCGCGCATACGGGCGCTGCAGTACGCCTTGGCCAGGGCCACCTGGGCCATTTGGGCTCCGCCGTGCCGCACTCCCTTGCTGTCCGTGTAGATATCCTCCTGCAGCTGGGCGATCCGCACCATCATCCCCATGCTTGCCACGGCATTTCCGAGCATGTCCACCAATTGCTGCTGGATGAGTTGGAACTTCGCCAGCGGGCGGCCGAACTGATGGCGGTCAAGCGCATACTGGCGGGCGACGTCGAATGCCGCCAACTGCTGCCCCACGGCCTGCCAGGCCACCATGAGCCTGGATCCGCGTAGAAGGTGGTTGGTGTCGGCGAAGCTGTTGATCCCGGAAAAACGATCGGCCTCAAAAACCCGGACGTCTTTGAGGACAATGTCAGCGTTTTGCACGGTGCGCAGTGCGATCTTGTTCTCGATCTTGGTTCGGGTCACGCCAGGCAGCGTGCCGTCCACGATGAAGCCGCGAATAGCTCCGTCGGCTTCGTCCCGGGCCCAGACCAGCATGTGGTCGCAGAACGTCCCGTTACCGATCCAGCGCTTGGCGCCGTTCAGCACCCAGTAGTCGCCGCCGTCGTCGGCTCCCCCGGGGACCCGGCGGGCCACAGTCTGCAGGCCGCCGGCCACGTCGGATCCGTGATCCGGTTCCGTGAGCGCAAACGCACCAGTGGTCCGCAGATTGGAGGCGTCGTCGAGGTAGCGGTCCTGTTGATCCTTGGAGCCGAACTCGTACAGCGCCTCGATGAAAAGGTCGTGGTGGACCATGAAGAACGTGGCAATGGAGGTGTCCACGCGGGTCATTTCCGCGATCACGAGCCCTGCGAACAGGTTGCTGTAGCCGCGGTGCGTGGGGGTGCTCAGGCGAAGGGCCGCGAGCTTGGGCAGGATGTGCGCCGGGAACTCAGCTTTGTCCCACCAATCCTTGGCATACGGCGCGATTTCCGTGGCCAGGAATTGCCGGAGCTCGTTGAGCTTGCGCTGTTCCTGGACGCTGAGGAGGGACTCGAAATCGAAAAAGTCTGCCCCCGGCAAAGAAGGCAGCGAACCAGCCGGGTGTCCGACGGCGGCCGCGAGCTTGTGCGTCTGGCTCACTTCGGTGCCATCCGGATTGCGCCGTCGAGGCGGATGGTTTCGCCGTTGAGCATGGCATTCTCCACGATGTGCGCCACGAGGTTGGCGTACTCGGCGGGGCGGCCAAGACGCGCCGGGTGCGGCACCTGCTGGCCCAGGGAGAGCTGTGCGTCCTGGGGCAAGCCGGCCAGCATCGGGGTTTCGAAGATGCCTGGCGCAATGGCCATGACGCGCACCAGCGAGCGCGCAAATTCACGGGCCAGGGGCAATGTCATCGCGGCCACGGCCCCCTTGGACGCAGCATACGCAGGCTGTCCGATCTGGCCGTCGAAAGCCGCCACAGAGGCTGTGTTGATGATGACTCCGCGTTCCTCGCCACCAAGTTCGGTGGACGCAGGTTCGTTCCGGGCCATCGCGGCGGCAGCGAGGCGGATCACGTTGAAGGTGCCCACGAGGTTGATCTGGATGACCCTGTTGAAGTTCTCGAGCGGCAGCACACCGTCTTTGCCCAGTACTTTGCCCGGGGTTGCTACGCCAGCACAGTTGACCAGGATCCGGAGCGGGCCCAGCGCGACGGCAGCATCGACGGCGGCCTGCACCTGCTCTTCGTTCGTGACGTCGGCGGGGACGAACACGGCCCTGCCGTCGGCTCCCGCGGCATTGAGTTCGGCGGCGAGGGACTCGCCGGGAGATGAGTGGAGGTCAAGCAGCACTACCGACGCTCCGGCGTCGAGCAATCGCCTTGCGGTTGCGGCCCCCAAACCCGAAGCCCCGCCGGTTATCAACGCAACTGCGCCCTTGATGTCCATCCATCCTCCTCGATGCAGAACCAAAATCCGTTAATGAATGTTAACTGAATCACTTTGATTGTGCACTGGTGAGGGGCCTGCGGCCAAGCGCGCGGCGTTAGGCTGTCACCATGTCCGCCGCCGACACCCCGCAAGGCACCCCCGGAACACCGGATTGGGCCGCGCGGGCCGACCACGCCGCACGCTCGGTGACCCGGCATTTCGGACGGCGCCTCCTCTTCCTTCCAGGAACCCACCTTGCGGCGTCGGTCCGGCCCTCCAGCCATTCTCCGTTTCAGTCGTGGAACTACTGGTGGCAGGCGCACTACGTCGATTGCCTCGTGGACGCGGGGTTGCGCGAACTGGCCTCGGGATCAAGGTTCGACGGCGGTGATCGCCCTAGTGCCGGCGAGCTCGCTTCACGCGTGGTCGCCAGCATCCGGCTGCGCAACTTCCTGCGCTACGTCAACAGCTACTACGACGACATGGCGTGGCTGGCCCTCGCCGTGCTGCGCTTGGATTCCTTGGCCGCGCGGGCGCAGAAGCCTGGCCGACGACGCAACGCCCGGTTGCAGAAAAGCCTCTCTCCGCAGTTCGAATCGGCTTCCACCCAACACATGGGCGGCGGCACCTTCTGGAGCACCAAGCGCGATTTCAAGAACACCCCGGCCACGGCGCCGGTGGCCTTGCACTTCGCCCGGACCGGTCATCCAGTGCGGGCACAGGGGCTCCTGGACTGGCTCGACGCCACGCTCTTCGAACCCGCGCGCGGCCTATACCTCGACGGCGCGTGGATCAAGGAGGGCAAGCTCGTCGTCGCCGAAGAGATCTACACCTACAACCAGGGTCCAGTGCTCGGCGCCTTGTTGGAACTCGGTGGAGACGCGAACCTGGCACGCGCGGCCGCGTTGGTGGGCTCGGTGGCTGAGCATCTGACCGTCCGTGAGCCTGACACTCAGGGGAGGCTCGTTCTTCGCGGCGAGGGCACCGGCGACGGCGGGCTCTTCACCGGAATCCTCGTCAGATACTTGTCCCTCGCCGCCGGAGACCTGCGGTTGCCCGCGGCCACCCGGGCCACCGCCAGGGAGCTCGTGCTCGATACCGCGGAGGCTCTGTGGGCGGGACGGACGGTGCGCACCGACGATGCCAACGAAGCTTCCGGAAAGGACGACGGCGGCTGGCCCGTCTTCTCGACGGAACCGCAGCGCCCGGCGGCCGAGACGTACGCGCCGGGCACCGCCGTCGAACTCTCCACCCAGCTGCAGGCGTGGATGGTGTTGGAAGCCGCCGCGCGCGTTCAATAATTGTCAGTGCCGGGGCCTAGTCTGGAGCTGTGAACCCGATACCCGTCACTGTGGTCGGTGCGCCGCCGGAATGGTGGCAGATCGTTGGCGCGCTCAGCCCGCTCGCTGTCCTTGTCGCGGCGATGGTTGCCGCGATCGTAGGCCTCCTGTCCCTGCGGCAGAAGGCGCGCGCGGATGACAGGTCCGAGTGGTGGCGCCGCGCTCAATGGGCCCTCGACGCGTCCCTGTCCCGCAGCCGCTCCGAGGCGGAAATGGGCCAGAAGGCCATCGAGATTCTGGGCCACAGCGAACTCGCGTCACGGGAGGAACTCGCGCTCCTCAAAGTCGGCACTGAGGACGCGCTCCTGGCAGCCGCCACGGCGTCCGGACCCCGCGCCGTCGTCCCCTCACAGCGTCCCGCCTCGGTGGGCGCCGAGGACCGCAAGGTGCAGATCGCCGCTGCCAAGGCCAGGGTCTTGCTAGATAAGCGGCTCGGTGGGGACACTCCAGGCTGGATCGTCGCCCTATCCCGGGAGAAGTCCGAGTAGGTCCTACTCTGCCACCGCGGGCTTTTTCTTCTGCGGATACGGGGTCTCCTGGCGCGCCAACATCTCGACAAAGCCAGCGATCTTCCTGGCCCGCGTCTCCGCCTTCTTCACCGAGTTGGTGCGGTAGATCAGGGAATAGCGGTTGACCGCGGTCAGCACATCGAACATCGCCTGGGCTTCGGGAACCGCGGCGATGGCGGCGGCGAGGTCCTCGGGGACTTCCGCGTCCGCTTGGCCCACATAGGCAGCTTCCCAACGACCGTCCGCCTTGGCGCTGTCGACGGCGGCCCATCCGGCCGGAGTCATCTTGCCTTCAGTGTCCAAACGGGCAACGTGCCCCACGTTCCGCTTGGACCATGGGCTTTTGGGGCCGCGGCGGGTCATGCGCTGGTAGACGCTTTCGTCGTCGCGCCTTCTGCCTTGGCCGTCGATCCAGCCGAAGCAAAGCGCTTCATCCAAGGCCGCGGCGTAATCGAGTTCCGTCACGTTGCCGCCCTTCTTGTGCAGCACGAGCCACACGCCCGGGCTATCGGCGCCGTTCTTTTCGAGCCAGGACCGCCACTCGGCAGCATCTTTGACGATCAGTTCTTCAAGTTCAACAGCCATGGCCCCATTCTGGTGCCAGGTAGGCTGTGGCGAAAGCCCACTGACTTCACGCCCAACCCTCGCTCACCTATATGGGCCCTTACCCCGACGCTCGCTCACGTATATCGGCCTTTCCGGAAACGCTCGCTCAGATCATCTGAGCGAGGGATCCCGAGTTTGGCCACATACGTGAGCGAGCGTCGCCCGATTCGACGACATAAGTGAGCGAGCGTGCAGGAGTTTGGCTCGACGCAATCCTGGCTGTCTGATTCGTACGGCATGGAACAGCACGGGATGGGGTAGAACTTAACCATGAGTGTTCGTACCCCTGACCCGTACTCCGGCTGGCTTTCCGATGAAGACCTCTTCGAAGCCCGCGGCCGCCTCCCCATGGTTTACGTGGAGGCGGTTCCCGTGCGTCTGGATCCGCTCGGATTCGTCAACGAGGTAGGCACCCTTCTGCAAGGCGACGCTGACGGCACCATGGTCCGTTCCTTCGTGTCCGGCCGCGTGCTGTATCGCGAAACTATCCGGGCCGCGCTGTTGCGCCACATGGAAAAGGACCTCGGCCCGCTGGCCTTCCCGCAATTGCCCGTCAGTCCCGTGCCGTTCACGGTGGCCGAGTACTTCCCGGCACCGTCGCAGACCGGCTTCACGGACGACCGCCAACACGCCGTGTCCCTTGTTTACGTCATCCCCGTGACGGGCGAGTGCGAACCTCGCCAGGACGCCCTCGAGCTGACGTGGATGACTCCGCAGGAAATCCTCAGCGACGACGTCCAGCAGGAATTCAGCGGCGGCCGCGGCAATCTGGTGCGCCAGGCTCTGGCCTTCGCCGGCGTCGGACAGTAGCCCGCGCAGTTAGTAGCGGCAGCGCGGGTAATAGCCGCCTCCCCGATTTGCTCGGTGGGGTTTTATAGACTGTTGGGCGGACCCCAAGAGAACCAAAGGACTTCCGATGACTCACAGCCCAGCCGACCAGCAGTACCGTGAAAAGCAGGCTGGGGCCCTGCAAATCGGGGACTACCTGTTCCTCCCTGGTGATGGTCCCGCGGAGCAAATCACCCAGATCGAGCTCGAACACGACGATTTTGGCGTGCCCGCGCTCATCCTTGTGACCACGCTCGACGGCGGGAACGTGCGGATCGCGATCGGGTCCAGCGTTCCGGTGGGCGAAGCGACCGCCATCCCGGACGTCGCCGACACGCCGCTCGCCGAAGTTCCGGCCCCGCTCGCCGAAGAGCCGGCCCTGGAGCCGGATACTAGCGACGCGCCCGACGGCGGTACCTCCGACGGCGGCGACGCACCCGCGGAAGCCGTTCCCGCCGTCGTCGTGCCTCCTTTGCCTGCGGTGGCACCGACTGTCAGCCGGCCGGCGGGGCCGGATCCCGCGCAGCTCGCCCTGATCCCCGAACCGACAGACTCTCCCGAGAACATCGTGGGCGCCGCTGGCGAAGCCCACCCCGGCCGGAATGGGGTCGCGGTGCTGAGCGAGCGCCTCGTGAAGGGCATCAATACGAAGTCGGGAAGCTGCCTGCGGGACCTGAGCGACCTGGCCCACGACCTTTTCATCGAGCTGCGGGATCCGGACCGCGCCCTCGCGGTGGCCGATATTCTCAATGTGCTCCCCTACGACGGAAACCGCGACCGGTGGATGTCCGTTGAACGTTCCCTCGCACTTTCCAGCTTCATTTGCCGTGAGCTCGGCCAAACGGAACGCGCGGCAGTCTACGATCAACTCCTGCAAGCCCCGGACACCGTGGAGACAGACCCGTTCAAGGCCCGGATCGCCGCCAAAGTCCGGCAGCGCGGGCTCAACGAACCGAACCTCTACGACAAGGAAATCTTCCGCTCCATCGACAACGGCAACCGCGATGCCGAGCGCGAATGGCGGCTGCTCCGGCTCGAAACCCTGCTGTTCCTCCGCTCGCACGGCGGCTCGAACACCCTGGGCGTGGGGGAACTCGATCACCGGATCGCGAACGAACTCGAGGCCGTGCGGGCGTAGGCGCTATCGGAGGATTTCGCAAGACCTGTCGCGTTCGCGCCAACGGCGGTAGATTCGGGCCATGACGAACAATCTGAGCGTTGTTGTTAATGCCGACGCGCAGCAAGTTTGGACTTCGCTGCGCGAACCGTCGCTCGTGGCTCAATGGCACGGCTGGGAGGCCGACGAACTCGGCGACGAAATCAACCAGATCTACTTCAGCACCGACGTGGTCGAGGGTCCCGACCACACAAGCCTCACTGTGAACGGCGGCGACGTCTTCGAGCTCACCCCGGTCAGCGGAGGCACCGAGGTCCGCGTGACGCGGGCAGCCCTGGACCATGATTCCGAATGGGCCGCGTGGGACGAAGACATCACCCAGGGCTGGCTGACGTTCCTGCACCAGCTCCGATTCGCCCTGGAACGCCATCCGCACGGGCACCGGCGCACGCATTTTGTCTCCCTGCCTGGCGGCAGCGGATCCGGGATCCAGAAACTTGGACTGGCCGACGTCCCGGCACCTGGCGAGGAATACTCGCTCACGCTACCCACGGGCGAGGCCCTCTCCGGCAAGGTCTGGTTCCGGAGCAACCACCAGGTGGGCCTCACCGTCCACAGTTACGCGGAACATGGCGACGGGCTGCTGATTGTGGCTGACCAGCCGGTGATTCCGGAGAAGAGGCCCGACGGCGGCACGATCGTGATCGCTTCGACCTACGACCTGGGCGCGGCCAGCCTGGACTCGATCCGCTCCCACTGGGACAGCTGGAAGGCTGAGAACTACCCCACAGAGGTGCATTCGCACTGACGATTCACGCTCCGGGGCTGGCAGACTGTAACGGTGCCAGCCGATTCTTCCGTGCCCCATTCCGGGTCTAACTCCGAGTCCGATCCGTCCACGCTCGCAGCTGCCCAGCAGTCCGCGTTTTCCTTCGAGGTGGGTGCGCGGCTCAGCGAAACGCGCCCGCCGTCGTCGGGCTTCTTGAACGCCGACGGCGGCAGCCGTCACGACGGCGGCCAGCGCGGAGAGTTCCTGGGCCGCACCGGCACCATCACCACCCCGCACGGCCAGATCCAGACGCCCGCGTTCATCGCCGTCGGGACGAAAGCCACTGTCAAAGCCGTTCTGCCCGAATCCATGAAGGAGCTCGGCGCGCAGGCTTTGCTGGCCAACGCCTACCACCTGTATCTGCAGCCAGGGCCGGAGATCCTCGACGCGGCGGGCGGTCTTGGCGCCTTCATGAACTGGGACGGACCCACATTCACGGACTCGGGCGGATTCCAGGTGATGAGCCTCGGCTCGGGGTTCAAGAAGGTCATCGACATGACCTCCGTGGATGCGTCGGGGCCAGACGATGCCGTGGCCCCGGGCAAGGAGCGGCTGGCGCACGTGGATGAGGACGGCGTCTGGTTCAAGTCGCACTTGAACGGGGACAGGCACCGTTTCTCGCCGGAGATCTCCATGCGGGTGCAGCACCAGATCGGCGCAGACATTATGTTCGCCTTCGACGAGCTGACCACCCTGCAGAATTCCCGCGGCTACCAGGAGGAATCCCTGGAGCGCACACGTCGTTGGGCCGAGCGCTGCGTGGTGGAGCATGAGAGGCTGACGGCGGAGCGGGTGGGCAAGCCCTACCAAGCCCTGTTCGGCGTCATCCAGGGGGCGCAGTACGAGGACCTCCGCCGCAAGGCCTGCCGGGATCTTGGTGGGATGCCCTTTGACGGTTTCGGCATCGGCGGTGCACTGGAGAAGGAGAACCTCGGCACCATTGTGCGTTGGTGCAACGAGGAACTTCCCGAGAACAAGCCCCGCCACCTCCTGGGCATCTCCGAGCCGGACGATATCTTCACGTCCATCGAAAACGGTGCCGACACCTTCGATTGCGTCTCCCCCACCCGCGTGGCCCGCAACTCGGCGTTTTATACTCCGTCCGGTCGGTTCAACCTTTCCGGGGCCCGCTACAAATCGGATTTCGGACCCTTGCAGGACGGTTGCGATTGCTACACCTGCGCCAACTATTCGCGCGCGTATATCCACCACCTGTACAAGGCCCATGAACTGCTCTCGCACACGCTCATCTCCATCCACAACGAGCGCTTCGTGGTGAAGATGGTGGACGACGCCCGCTTGGCCATCGAATCCGGGGACTTCTTCGAGTTCAAGGCCGAGACGTTGGGGCGGTACTACTCATAGGGTCCCGGTCGCTTCCCGGCGAGGCGACCTGCCGTCGTCGTCGAGATCGCGCCGGGGAGCCCCTCAGGGCCGGTCCGCCGTCGTCACGCCGATCACCAAGAGCACCACATTGAGCACGACGGCGGGCGTCACCAAAACCTCCGGCGCGTTGAACAGCATGCCCAAGGCCAAAGGCGCCAGGGCGAAGAGGCACAGCACGTAGCCCCGGATCCTGGTTCCAAGCATGGCGGGTCCGCTCCGCCCAAGCTGCATCAGGTACACGAGCTTGGTCAGGTCTTCCTGCTGGCGGAAGGCTCGTCGCAGCATCCCCGCGCCCAAACCGCCTCCCGCCGCCGCACCCAGGACGAGGAGCTCCACCCGGAAGCCGCCCGCCAGCACGAAAAATCCGGCAGCCGCCGTCGTCCACAAACCCATCAGCATGACCGGCAGCGCGACGTGGACCCAGCGCGAAGCTGTCCTCGAAATCGGGAGGAGGGCGTCGAGGCTGGGGGCCATGCGCAATTGCCAAAGGGGCCCTGCCGCCGCTGTGGACGAGAAGATCGCCGCGGCAAGCAGCACCGGAAGCAGGATGACGGGTGAATCGAACGTCCGGACCAGCCCGGTCAAGGGAACGACGGCGAGACCCAGGCCCCAGCGCCACAGCCGCCCGGGTTGCCGGGCGAGCACAGTTGCCTCCGCGTGGAAGAGCGCGCCTGCTGCGGTGCTGGGCGTGCCGGGGAGCTTGACCCGGCTCCGTTTGCCGCCGCTGGAAAGCGAGGCACTGAGTTCCCCGGTGTCCATGAGCGTCAGTGCAGCCTGAACATGTCCCCTCGCGGACCCGGCTTTGAGCAGCGATGTCGTGCGGACGCTGGAAAGCTTGTTCCGCATCCCGAGCGCCGCCGCCACCAAAGCGACAGCAGGGGCAACGGCGAAGATCCAGTTCCCCTGCAGCGTCCCGAACAGCATCGCGCCGAGTGCGGCCGAAGCAGCCGCCAACAGCCAGTTCATCGGCCTACCTTGCCCGGCCGCCGCCCGTGAACGCGTCTGGGCGAACGCGGCCAGCGCGAGAATAGCGGCACCTGTCAGTGCCCCTGCCAGGACCCGTCCGGCAAACACCATCGCGTTCGAACCGCTGATGACTGCTACCGGAATGGTGGCGAGGGCTCCGACGACGGCGGCAGCCGAGACTGCGCGACGCAATCCTCGGGCTAGAAGCGGCTCGCGGTCGATAGCCAGCGAGTACCACCAGTGCCGCTGATTCGCCGTGATGGCGAGTGGCCCGAGCCTGCCCGCCACCCAATAGGCCGCGAGGCCCAAGAGCCCGAACCCAACCACCAGGCCGTATTCAACGGGGACCACGCCGTAGCCGACCGAAATCAGGTGGCCGCCGAAGCCATGCTCCGCTGCGGCAGTGAGCCCGTTGAGGAGGCCAATCGCGTAAATCAGGCCGACGCCGAACGTCAGGAACTGGATGTACAGTTCGTTGAGCCTGGAAAGCAAGGACTGGCCCCGCGGGCGAATCACCTTTCGAGTGGCACGCTCCGGGTCGAAATCCACGAACTCCGGCTGCGCTACGGCAGCAGTGGACATGCTCACCGGCGAATCCTTGCCACAGCCTCGTCCGTACTGACCACGCGCGCACCGCCGTCGTCGACTATTACCGCCCGGGTGCACGCCGCTTGGGCGACGTCCGCATCGTGCGTGACCATGACGACGGCGGCACTCTTCTTGGCAGTCCGGGCGATCCGCTGCGCAAGCAGGCCGCGCATGCGGGTATCGAGCCGCTGCTCCGGTTCGTCCAGGACAAGCAGTTCGAAGGGCCGGATGAATGCCGAGGCGAGGAGGAGTTTGCGGCGCTGTCCGGAGGAAAGCTGATCGGGAAAGGCATCGGCGGCGGTTTGAAGCTCGAAGAAGCCGATCTCTTCCTCCACAGCCCCGTCGGGGTTGGCGAGGCCATGCCCACGGGCCACCAAGGAAAGGTGCTCACGGACCGTGAGTGAATCGAAGTAGGCATCCTCATCCAGCAGCACCGAGACCTTGCTGCGGAAGAGGGCCGAGCGGTCGTCCGGCATCAAGCCAAGAACGTGAGCATCGCCCTCAATGGCGGCCTGGGCGCCAATCATCGTGCGCAGCAGGGTGGACTTGCCGGCACCGTTTTCGCCCACCATCCCGAGCACTTGCCCGGAGAAAACCTCGACGTCGAGCGGCCCGCACACAGCATGCTCGCCATAGCCTGCAACAAGATTCTCGGCCGTCAGAACGGCGCTTCCCAGCTTCATCCTCTGAAACTACCGGACTTCCCTGCGGTTCCCCTGAGCCGACGGCCGGACGCCCGCTCACATAAATGCCATCCCGGCCCGACGCCCGCTCACATATATCGCGTCCCGGCCCGACGCCCGCTCACATAAATGCCATCCCGGCCCGACGCCCGCTCACATAAATGCCGTCCTGGATTTCCTGCTCAGGCCCAGTAGCTGGGCTCGCGCTTCTTGATCCAGCCAATGACCAAGGACGTCACCGGCACGAGGATGTACTGGACGCCGACCTTGTACACGAAGCCAACCAGCACGTAGTTGACGAAGCTTCCGAAGTCCGTAATGCCAATGACCGATGCCGCGATGCTGCAGAAGATAAGCGTGTCCACGAATTCGCCGACCCCGGATGAGCCCATGAGCCGGGCCCAGAGAGTTCTCTCACCCGAACGGGCTTTCATCTTGACCAGGATCAGGGAGTTGATTGTCTGGCCAGCCAGGAATGCGAGAAGGGAAGCAAGGACGATCTGGGGAACCGGCCCCAGTGCGCCTTCGATGGCGGCCTGCTTGGCATTGCCGTAGTCGTCATTGAAACCCGGCAGCGCGATGATGATCCAGTAGCAGAGCGACGCGAATGCTGACAGCGCGAACGAGGTGATGATCGCTTTGCGGGCAACCTTGAATCCATAGATCTCGCTCATGACATCGCCAAGAATGTAGGCAAGCGGGAAGAGGAAGAATCCGCCATCGGTGATGATCGGACCGAAGACGACGCCTTTGGCAGCGCCAATATTGGACAGGATCAGCACGACGGCCATGCATGCCAGCATGATGCCAAAGTACGGGGAGCCTATCGACGCGAAGCGCGGCGCGGGTTTACTGAGGGTCTGGGATTCTGGTGCTGACGTCATAGCTTGTCCGTTCATAGTGGTTCGCGCAGGCGGCTGGAGTAAGCACGGCGCCCCGCTGTATTAGCACTGGTGGTGGACCCGCCTGCAAACCGCGGAGCCTTCCCCATTCTCGCATCGGGGAATCGAGAATTGTCAGGCGAACTCGCCACCGCCCAGGACGCGTGTCACCCCAGGTGAGCGAGCGTCCGGCCAAAACCCGACATAAGCGACCGAGCGTCCGGCCAAAACCCAACATAAGCGAGCGAGGGTCCGGCCCAAACCCAACATAAGCGAGCGAGCGTCGGGGTCGCCCCGGACCCGTTCGACCCCCTCTGGCGGGGCGGCGCGGGGTACGGCAAGCTTGGTCGAAGACCAGCAGAGCGGCGGGATACGGAACGGAGCGAGGGACGCACATGGCAGCGAACTTTGACACGGTGGACGACTACATCGCGGCGCAACCCGGCGAGGTCCAACCCATCCTTCACGAGATCCGACGGCGGGCCCTGGCAGCAGTGCCCGGAGCCGCGGACAGGATCAGTTACGGGATCCCCACCATCACGCTCGACGGCCACTACGTCGTGTATTTCGCGGCGTGGAAGCACCACATCTCCGTCTATCCAGTGCCCGACGGCGGCGAGGACTTCGAGCGCGAAATCGCCCCGTTCCGGGCGGCCAAGGGCACGTTGAAATTCCCCCTCGGGAAGCCGATGCCGTACGAGATCATCGAAGAGGTGGCGACGCTGCTGTCAGAGCGCGAGAGGCGACGGGGCGGGTACTGACAATCGGCCTGGGCAGGGGTACGGTACAGCCATGCGCCGCGATGAGCTCGAGCACGCCATCCGGGCCGCCACGGATATCATCCACGGCGACCGGGTAATCGTGATCGGCAGCCAGTCAATTCTGGGATCGTTCACGGAGGACCAATTACCTGCCACGATCACCATGTCGGATGCCGTCGACATCGCGCCGTTTTCCGACGACGACGCCGGCACGCTCGCGGACAGCATCGACTCTGTGCTTGGCGAGTGGTCGCCTTTCCACAAGGAGTTCGGGTTCTATGTCCAGGCGGCCGAAAGGGAGACCGCGGTGCTCCCCGACGACTGGGAGTACCGCCTGGTCGGCGTGCGCAATGAGCGGACCCGAAACAGCACCGGGCTTTGCCTGGACCCTTACGATCTCTGCGCGGCGAAGCTCATTGCTGCACGCCCCAAAGACCACGCGTTCGTTCTTGCACTCATCGAGTCATCCCTCATCGAGGCCGTCCGGCTCGTGGACAGAATCAGGCTGATAGACCCATCCGAGCCTCGACGGGATGCGGCTTTGTCTTGGGCCATGTCCGTTTGACCCGGCCCCGGCCGGCCCGAACCCGTCCGAAACCGAAGGAGCTAGGTAATGACCAAGGTAGTGGCGTTCATGTCGATGTCCCTCGACGGCTACGTGGCGGATCTCGAGGACGGCGTTGACGAGGTCTTCGACTGGTACTTCGCCGGCGACGTCGACGTCCCTACCTTCAACCCGGGCTTCGCGTTCCATGTTTCCGAATCGAGCGCTGAACACCTACGGGCTTTGATGGGCGAGGTAGGCGCGATGCTCACCGGGAGACGCACCTCCGACCGCGCCGACGCTTGGGGCGGCCAGCACCCGTTCGGCGTGCCTGCGTATGTGGTGACGCATCAGATGCCGGAGGGGTGGCCCCGCCCCGACACGGCGGTGCATTTCGTCACCGACGGCCTGGAAAGCGCCGTCGCGCAGGCAAAGGCCGCTGCCGGCGACAAGATCGTCGGCATGCACGGGCCGGACACCATTCGGCAGTGCCTCGATGCCGGCCTGCTGGACGAAATCCGCGTCGATCTGATTCCGCTGCTGCTCGGATCCGGTATCCGGATGTTCGACCGCGTTGGGAACGCGCCGCTCACTTTGGGCAACCCGACCGTCGTCGAGGGTGTGGGTGTCACGCACTTGAGCTACCCGGTCCTCAAGGAGTAGACCCCAAAAGCCCCGCACGAAACTACCCCGAGTGCGCCTCCAGGAACGCGTACACCTCGGTCTCGTCGACGCCGGGGAACGCGCCCGGCGGCATGGCGGCCAGCAGGTGCGAGTGGGCGCGGGCGGACGGCCAGGCGTTGCCTGCCCAGGATGAAGCCAACGACGCCGGCGGGCGCTTGCAGCAGTTCGGGTCCGGGCACGTCGAGGTAGCCCGCGCCGTCGTCTCCCTCCCGCGGAACCACTTCACGTGCTGGTACGGCACGCCGATGCTGAGCGAGAACTCTCCCGCCGCCGATCGCTCCGTGCGCGCCGTGCACCAATAGGTGCCGGAGACGGTGTCGGTGTACTGGCTGTAGGCGCTGAACTTGTCCGGAACGTCGAACACGGCACGCGAAGTCCAGGCTTTGCACGCCGGTTGGCCCTCAATGGCGCCGGTATGGTCCTGGGGGAAGGCCACGCCGTCGTTCTCGTAGGCCTTGTAGATGATGCCGCTCTGGTGGGTCTTCTGGAAGTGGGTGGTGATGCCCAGGTGTTTCGTCGCGAGGTTGGTGAAGCGGTGTGCCGCGGTTTCGTAGGAGACGGCGAAGGCGTCGCGGATGTCCTCCACCGCGATCTCCTTGGCGGCCTTCGCCTTCTGGAGGAACTCCAGGGTGGCGTTCTCGGGCAGGAGGAGAGCCGCGGCGAAGTAGTTCGTCGCGACGCGCTGCGCCAGGAAGTCGCCGTAGTTCTTGGGTGTCTCGTGGCCCAGGACGTAGTGTCCCAGGGCCTGCAGGAGGACCGAACGGGGATCGTGGTCCTGCCGCTGGCTCTGCGTGAGATAAATTCGGTGATTCTTTAGATCGGTCACTGAACGGGTGGAATGAGGCAGGTCGCCCACGTGGTGGAGCGTGAATCCGAGGTGGTCCGCGATGTCCGCAATGACGTGCTGGCTCAAGGGCCCGGTCGTGTATCCAACGCCTTTGAGGACCTTCTGCGCCTCGGCCTCGTACTCCGGAAAATAGTTGCCGCGCTCGCGCATCATGGCACGCAGTTCGCCGTTTGCGCGGCGAGCCTCTTCCGGCGTCGCGACCTGCTCGTTGAGCTTGCGTTCAAGCTCCTGCAGGAGGCCCACTTGCGACTCGAGAACATCGAGTGGAAGCCGCGAGCTGACACGGATTTTCGGCAGGTTCAACGACTCGTACAGGGGCCCGCGCTGGTACCGTTCGAGCTCGATTTCCAAGGCCGCCCGGCGGCTGGGCGGTTCCGCTCCGAGCAGCTGTTCGATGCCGACATTCAGTGCCGCCGCGAGCTGCTTCAGCAGGCCCAGTTTGGGCTCGCGCTTGCCGTTCTCAATGAGGCTCAGCTGGCTCGGGGCGGTCCCGACGGCGGCACTCACGTCGTCGAGGGTCAGTCCGGCCTGCTTGCGCAGATACCGCACGCGGCGGCCCAGGCTGATGACGTCCAGTTCGGCGGTGGAAGCGGACGACGACGGCGGCGGTACTTCGCGGTTCCAGCTCACAGGTGACATTTCTTGAGGATACGCGAAGAAGTGCATTTCTTTCCATGGTTTTTATCTAGAAAGCCTCTCGGAAGTGCTGAAAAGTAATAACCACGAAGTCCCGGTCGATCTGAAATGCAAAGGCGCAGCGAAGATCGGCCGGGGCGACATACACAGCAACACGCCAAAGTAGCGTCAAAGGAGACAGAACAATGACCGCAGCATTTGAACCAGGGCAGCCCACCTCCGCTCAGCAGCAGGCCGCAGCACTGGAGCTCGAATGGGCTGCCAACCCGCGTTGGGAAGGCGTCACCCGCGATTACTCGGCCACCGACGTCGTCCGCCTCCGCGGCCGCGTCTCCGAAGAACACACCCTGGCCAGGCGCGGCTCCGAGAAGCTGTGGAAGCAGCTCACGGAAGAGGCTAAGACCGGCGGTTACACCAACGCCCTCGGTGCGCTGACCGGCAACCAGGCGGTGCAGCAGGTCAAGGCCGGGCTGCGGGCCATCTACCTTTCCGGATGGCAGGTCGCGGCCGACGCCAACAACTCCGGCCACACCTACCCGGACCAGTCGCTGTACCCGGCGAACTCGGTCCCCACCGTCGTCCGCCGCATCAACAACGCCCTGCTCCGCGCCGACCAGATCGAATTCTCCGAAGGCATCCAGACCGTCGAGGACTGGCTGGTCCCGATCGTCGCCGACGCCGAAGCCGGTTTCGGCGGCCCGCTGAACGCCTACGAACTCATGAAATCCATGATCCAGGCCGGCGCCGCGGGCGTGCACTGGGAAGACCAGCTCGCGTCCGAGAAGAAGTGCGGCCACCTCGGCGGCAAGGTGCTCATCCCCACCCAACAGCACGTCCGGACCCTGAACGCCGCCCGCCTCGCGGCCGACGTCGCCGGCACACCGTCGGTGATCATCGCCCGCACCGACGCCGAGGCAGCCACCCTGATCACCTCCGACGTCGACGAGCGCGACCAGGAATTCATCACCGGCGAACGCACCGCTGAAGGCTTCTACAAGGTCCGCAACGGCATCGAACCCTGCATCGCCCGCGCCAAGGCCTACGCCCCGTATTCGGACCTCATCTGGATGGAAACGGGCACCCCGGACCTTGAGCTGGCCCGCAAGTTCGCCGAGTCCGTCAAGGCCGACTTCCCGGACCAGATGCTCTCCTACAACTGCTCCCCGTCGTTCAACTGGCGCAAGCACCTGGACGACGCCACCATCGCGAAGTTCCAGCGTGAACTCGGCGCCATGGGCTTCACCTTCCAGTTCATCACCCTGGCCGGCTTCCACGCCCTGAACTACTCGATGTTCGACCTCGCACACGGTTACGCCCGCGAAGGTATGAGCGCCTACGTCGAACTCCAGGAAAAGGAATTCGCCTCCGAGTCCCGCGGCTACACCGCAACCAAGCACCAGCGCGAAGTCGGCACCGGCTACTTCGACGACATCGCAACTGCGCTCAACCCCAACGCATCCACCCTGGCCCTGGTGGGATCCACCGAAGAAGGCCAGTTCCACTAACCTCCCGACGGCGGGCCGCTGCCCCAGCGGTGCGGCCGACAAAGGCAATCCTCCGCGTGCTATTCCCCATCCCCGTCCTGTGGCCTCGCAAAGCTCGGCCGAGGACGGGGACAGGGCCCCTTTTACGCACGCTTCCGGATCACCTTCGCCGACCTTGCGGCGCTTGGCGACTGGCGCACGAGGCCGAAGAGTCCGGTATTGCGGCAGCCTGCGTAAAAGGGGCCCCGTTTCCGGGTCCGTCCTCGCTCAGCGAGGTCGGACCCGGAAACGGGGAATAGCAGGCAGAGCAATGCCGGTCCGAAGGCCGGAGCCAGCCACGCACCGTATCGAACCCAGCTAGGCCCGCCGTCGAACATTTGCTTCTCTGAGGAGAGATTGAAATGAACAGCTTCACCGACAATTACACGATCAACGGCATCACGCTGACCGCACAGCCCATCCACCGGCAGAACGAGGTTCTTACGCCGGACGCCCTGGAATTCGTGGCAGCCCTGCACCGCGCGACGGCGGAGCGCCGCCAGGAGCTGATGCAGGCAAGGCACGCCCGCCGCGGCCAGATCGCGAGCGGACAGGATCCCCGGTTCCTCCCGGAGACGGCGGACATCCGGAATGATCCGAACTGGCGGGTCGCTCCCCCGGCACCCGGCCTCGAAGACCGACGCGTGGAAATCACCGGGCCCGTGGACCGGAAGATGACCATCAACGCGCTCAACTCCGGCGCCAAGGTGTGGCTGGCAGACATGGAAGACTCCTCCACCCCCACGTGGCGCAACGTCATCCAGGGCCAGCTGAACCTCACCGACGCCCTGGAACGGCGCATCGACTTCACCTCACCGGAGGGCAAGGAATACAAGCTCCGTGCCGCCGAAGAACTGCCCACCATCGTGGTGCGGCCGCGCGGCTGGCACCTGCCGGAGAAGCACATGCTCATCGACGGGAAGCCCGTTGCCGGTGGAGTGGTCGATTTCGGCCTGTTTTTCTTCCACAACGCCCGCCGCCTGCTGGCACAGGGCAAGGGCCCGTACTTCTACCTGCCCAAGATCGAGAACCACCTCGAGGCCCGGCTCTGGAACGACATCTTCATCCAGGCCCAGGACCTCCTCCGCATCCCGCAGGGCACCATCCGCGCCACGGTACTGATCGAAACCATCACCGCGGCGTTCGAAATGGAGGAGATCCTGTACGAGCTGCGCGCTCACGCCTCGGGCCTGAACGCCGGCCGCTGGGACTACATCTTCTCCGTGATCAAGAACTTCCGCACCCGCGGGCCCCGCTTCGTGCTCCCGGACCGCGCCCAGGTCTCCATGACCCAGCCCTTCATGCGCTCCTACACCGAGCAACTCGTCCGGGCGTGCCACCGGCGCGGCGCCATGGCGATCGGCGGCATGGCCGCAGCCGTTCCCAACCGCAAGGACGAGGCCGCCAACACGGCAGCGTTCGAAAAGGTCCGCGCGGACAAGACCCGCGAAGCCGGCGACGGCTTCGACGGCTCCTGGGTGGCCCACCCGGACCTGGTTCCGGTGTGCCGCGAAGTGTTCGACGGCGTACTCGGCGAGCGTCCGAACCAACTGGACCGCTCACGCGAGGACGTCACCCCCGACGACCGCGCCCTGATCGATGTCGCCTCCACCACGGGCACCATCACCGAGACCGGCATCCGGAACAACATCGAGGTGGGCATCCGCTACATCGAGTCCTGGCTGCGCGGCAACGGCGCCGTGGCCATCCACAACCTCATGGAGGACGCAGCCACGGCGGAGATCTCCCGTTCACAGCTCTGGCAGTGGATCTACTCGCACGCCATCACCGACACCGGTGAAGTCATCACCCGCGAGTGGATCAACGACCTCCTGGACGAAGAGTTCGCCCGCCTGGAACGCTTCGACGACGACCGCTTCAACGATGCCCGCAGCATTTTCGAGGAAGTCACCCTCGCCGAGGAGTTCCCCACTTTCCTAACCATCCCGGCCTACGCCCGCTACCTCACGGAAGCCCGCGAGGAAGCCACCAAGGAAGAACTCGTCGCCGCTTGAACCCGTAGATAAAGCCCCCGCCGCTGGGCTGCCTGCACTCTTCGCAACAAGTGACCCCGATGGTCGGGGCGGCAGCCCAGCGACGGAACCCCTTCATCAACACGTGCGAACTGGCAGCAGATGACTTTGCCGCTTGGGAACGGTCATCTGCTGCCAGTTCGCGCGGGGTTAAGGGACGACGGCGGCGCGCACTTAGCGCTGCCGGGCCACCCAGCGCACCGAGAGGGTGGTGCAGATGCAGAATGCGGTGACCGATCCGAGGATCACCAGGAGCGGCACGGTCCAGCTGCCGGAGATGCCGTGCACGTAGCCGATGACGGTCGGAGCCAAGGCCGCGAAGCAGTAGCCGATCCCCTGCACGACGGCGGACATCTTGCCTGCCGAAGCTTGGTCGCGCGCGAACTTGATGATGGCGATGAAGATGACCGTGATGCCGCCGCCCTGCGCTACTCCACCGAGGGACGACCATAGCCACCACCAGCCCGGGGCCAGCAACAAGCCCAAGGGCACCGTGAGCCACAAGGCACCCAAGGTGGCCGCCACCGCCGTCGTACTGGCGAAACGGGCGAGCAGCGGCACGCCGAGCCCACCGACTATCGCGAAAATCTGGAAGAGCGACGATCCTGCCCCGGCTTGTGCTGTGCCCATGCCCAGCTCGTCGGCCAGGAAGCTCGGGAGCCATGCGGTCACGCCGTAGTACGAGAATGCCTGGCCGGCGAAGCCCAGCGTCAGGCCCGCCGTCAGCCAGCCAACCCCGGAGGCGCCCCCCGCTCGTGAGCCGCCGGCGGCGGGCACAGCAGCGGGAACGAAAGCTTGCCGGGCACCGACGGTGGGGATCCAGAACAGGATGGCCGCGAGGGCCAGGAGGGCACTCGCGGCGAGGGCAAGACGCCATCCCACGAGTTCCGCGAGCGGGGCCGTGGCCACCGAAGTCAGGAAGGACCCGATGTTCAGCGCTGCTGTGTAGACACCCATGGCGGTTGCCTGGCGGCGCGGCGCGAAATCGCGGCGGATGATGAGTGGCACCGCGATGTTGCCGATGGTGATCGCGAGGCCGATAAGGACGGTGCCCACCATGACCGGGACACCGCCACCGCTGGAGCGGATCACGACGCCGGCCAGCACACCCACAAGAGTGAGCATCACAGCGAATTCGGCGCCGAGCCTGCGTCCGGCCATAGAGGCCAGCGGGGCGGCGAGCGAGAAGCAAAGCACGGGAATGCCCGTCAGCAACCCGAGTTCCACGGGGGAAAATCCAAGATCCCGTTTGAGGGAATCCACCACCGGCGCCACCGCGACGAAGGGTCCCCGCATGTTGAGGGCGATGAGGCCTATGCACGCAAGGATCAGCCAACCTCGGGGGACCTTGGCGAGGAATGGACCGGTCATGGGGCGCACTGCAAGGCGGGGAAAGTAGGCATCACCTTCATTGCTATCACGCCTCCACGGCGCGAACTGGCAGGCGATGACCCCAAAATCCGCGGCAACGGTCATTTGCTGCCAGTTCGCGCGGGGGTTAAAAGCCCGTCAGCCGGTTGCTTGGAGCGTGGCTTCAATCACTGCCGGAGACAAAACGTGCTGGGTGACCATCTGGCTCGCACCGAGGATCGCGGCCTGGTCGCCCGCCATCGAGATGCCGATGCGCAGGTGCGAGGTGGCCAAGGGAAGGGAACGCCGGTAGACAACTTCGCGGATCCCGGCCACGAGGTGCTCACCGGCCTCCCCCATGCTGCCGCCAATCACGATCATGGAGGGGTTGAGCAGATTGACCACTGTTGCCAGGACATCGCCAACGTCGCGTCCGGCCTGCCGGAGTGCCTGGATGGCCTGGAGGTTTCCCTCGGCCACGAGCCGCAGCACGTCCCCGCCGTTGCTGGCCGGGAGTCCTTGGGCGTGCAGCTGGCGGGCGACGGCGGGTCCCGAGGCGAGTGCCTCAAGGCAGCCGTAGTTCCCGCAACGGCAGAGCACGTCGTCGCCGCGGGGAACCCGGACGTGGCCAAGGTCCCCGGCCGTGCCGTTGGCGCCGCGCTGCAGCTCGCCGCTGCTGATAATGCCCGCGCCGATGCCCGTGGCGATCTTGATGAAGAGCAAATTGTCGTGGTCCGGCCAATACGCTGTGCGTTCGCCCAGTGCCATGATGTTGACGTCGTTGTCCACGAGGACCGGAACCGGCAGCGAGCGCTGCATGTAACGGACCACGTCGAATCCGTCCCAGCCGGGCATGATCGGCGGTTTGATCGGCCTGCCGGTGTCGTGTTCCACCGGACCGGGCAACCCGATGCCGATCCCGGCGAGGTCGTCAAGGCTGCGGCCGGCTTCGGTGAGAAGCTCCCGTCCTTCCGCCACCACCCTGCCGAGCACCACCTCGGGACCGTCTGCGACTTCCTGCGCGAGGCGGCGCTCGGCCAGGACTGTTCCACCGAGATCGGTGACCGCAACGATTACGTGCGTCGCTCCGACGTCGACCGCCAAGACAACGCGGGCCGCAGGGTTGAAGGCAAAGCGCGACGGCGGCCTGCCGCCACTGGAGCTTGCCTCGCCGGCGGGACCCACGAGTCCGGAGTTCATGAGGGCGTCGATGCGCGAGGCGACGGTGGAACGGGCCAGCCCGGTGGTGATGGCGAGTTCGGCGCGGGTCCGTGCCTGGCCGTCGCGAAGAAGCTGAAACAGGTCTCCTGCACGCGAAAGGCTCCCGGCGTCCTGTACGGAGCCGTCCTTGCCCGGGGCTTTTTCGGGTGCTGAAGTCATGCATCAGTGATAGCACGATTGCTTATGGCTGTCACGCAGCAAAAAGATTGTCGAATGATTTTCAACTTTTGCTTGCTCATCGACAAAAGTCGTCGTAGGTTGTTTGTGAGAAGGGTCACGTAGCCCACAAAGCCACGCTGAAACTCAGAGACTCCGTTTACGAAGAGGTAACTGATCTTGTCCAGCCACTCACAGGCAACACCGTTGGGATCACCAGGCCCCCTCGGCGTCGGCATCCTTGGCGCCGGCCCGGTCACCCAAGCAATCCACCTTCCTTCCCTGGCCCGGCTCCGGAACATCCTGGAAGTCCGCCACATCATGGACGTCGACTCCGCGGTTGCCGAATCGGTCGCAGCACGCGTCGGCGCCAAACACAGCACCAGCATTGACGCACTCCTGGGCGATCCCGACGTCGACATCGTCGCCATCTGCAGCCCCCACCAGTTCCACGCGGACCAAGTGATCGCCGCGTGCCGCGCGGGAAAGAAGGCCGTCCTCTGCGAAAAGCCCTTCGCCATGAGCGGCGAGGAGGCTGCCCGGATTTCGGCGGTCAGCGCGGAAACCGGCGTGCCGATCATCGTGGGCGCCATGCACACCTTCGATCCGGGCTGGCTCGCAGCCGAAGCCAACTGGGGCGATCTCCCCGAGAACGTCCACACCATCCGTTCTTCCATCGTTCTCCCGCCCAATGCCCGGTTCGAAGATTTCGCCACCGAAATCATTACCCGGCCAGCCAGCGGCAACCCTGACTACAGCGATATCGAGGTCATCAAGAACTTCCTGCGGGGCGGCATCATGGGCCTCGCCATCCACGACCTTCCGCTCGTCCGCCGCTTCACGCCGGATTTCGAAGACCTCGAGGTGCTGCAGGCACGCCACGTGCGGCCCTTCGGCTACGTGATTTCGCTGCGTTCTGGAAGACCGGGCGCAGGTGACCGGATCATCGAACTCAGGGCAGCCATGAACAAGACATGGAAGCCGGAATGGGTCTTCGAAGCGATCTCGGACGACGCAGCCCTTCGCGTGGACTTCACTCCTTCCTATGTACAGGCGGGTTCCGCGGTCGCAACCATCACCCGCGGAACCACAAGTACCACCTACGGACCGTTCGAGCACAACGGCTACGAGGGCGAATGGCGCGAACTCGCCCAACTGGCCCTCGGAACCAAGCAACCGCCGTCGGCCGAAAGCCTCATCAATGACCTCACCTTCGCGATAGCCATTGCCGACGCCACGGTGGACCTCGCGGCGGCGGAGCACGCAAACAGCCATGCAGGAGCCCGCTCATGAGCACCCAGTACACGGTCACTGCTACCCCGCAGGCGGAAGAGAGCGGCTCCGTAGCACTCGCGGTGGCTTCTCTTCCAGCGAGCTTCGGCCCGGTAGCAGCCGGGGAGGCCGCACGGATTTCCGCCATCGACGGCGCCGCGGGCTGGACCACCGAGGCCATCAAGGCGATCGACGGCGGAGCGTCGGGCATCGTCGTCGTCAACCCGGTCCCGGAAAACACCGCCGCCCTGCTCGACGCCGCTGAAGCGTCCGGCGTCGCGGTGGTCCTGGACCAGCGCTGGGCATCCAGCCCGGGTCTCGCCGGAGCCGAAGACGCCGTCCGCACGGTAGCCGGCCGCGCCGCCATGCTGGACACCGTCGCGACGGCCGCGGCAGGAACGGATCCGGAACGGCTGCTCACCGAGCACCTCGCCGCCGTCGTACGCGTCACAGGGCAACTGGACGCGCTTCGCCTCTTGCGCCGCGGCGCGCACGGCTACGCGGTTTCCGGGCGGCTCGCCAACGGAGCTCCGGTTTCGCTCCAAGGCGTGCTGAGCAACTCCCGGGCCGCCGGCGTCGACTTCCGCCTGTATACCGACGACGGCGGTGTCAGCATTGCGGTCCCGGAACCGCTTGCCGCCTGGCCGGCAGAAGTCCGCGCTACCGGGCAACAGGGGGAAATCCTCCTGCCAACGCTTTACGAATCCGCCCACCGCACCACCTGGCGCCGGCTCAAGGAACACCTCGACGCCGGTACTCTCCCCTCCGATCTGGCTGGCTTTGCGCGGCTGACGGAATCCATCGCGCACCTCTCCTGAACCTGCACCTCTCCTTAAACACGCAACCAGCACCATCGAGCGCAACAGAGCACCAAGCAATCATTAGCCTTCTCGACGACGAGCCGGACCGCACCAAACGCGAAGACCACGCAGCGGTCCCGAAAGGAATCATCATGAATGTTCAGTCCGAAGCCAGCCGCAATTTCTCCCGCAGGGGTTTCCTCGGCCTCACGGCGGCAGTAGCGGCTGTCCCCCTGCTCGCAGCCTGCGGAGGCGGCTCCAGCTCAAGCTCCAGCGCCGGTGGCGCGATCAAGTTCTGGGACATGCCATGGGGCACCCCGGCCTACAATGACGCCGCCAAGAAGATTGCAGAGAGCTACGTACCCACAGGCAGCAACGGCAAGGCCAGCTACCAGATCATCCAGTGGAACAACTTCTATCAGACCTTCTCCTCGGCCATCGCGTCCAAGACCGGGCCTGCGGTATCCACCGGTGGCGGTTTCCAGGCCTTCCAGTTCGAGCAGCAGGGCCAGATCGCCTACGCAGACAAGGTCATCGAGGCGCTCAAGAAGAACGGTCAGTTCGACGACTTCCTGCCGGGCGTGCTGGAGCCCTTCAAGACGGACAAGGGCTACGTCGCCGTTCCGTGGCAGCTGGACATGCGCCCGCTGTGGTACCGCAAGTCCCTCTTCGACCAGGCCGGCGTGGCGGTTCCGACCGACTGGCCCAGCCTGCTCGAGGCAGGCAAGAAGCTCAAGTCCATCGGTGCGGTCGGCTTCGCTACGGGTTCCGGCGCGGGCAACAACATCGGCAACCACTTGATGATCATGATGATGATCAACAACGGCGGTGGCGTCTTCACCAAGGACGGCCAGCTGGACGTCATGAACGACCGCAACGTCGAAGCCATTGAATTCCTGCTCGAGCTGGTCTCCAACGGCGTCGTCGACCCCGCGGCGGTCAGCTACACCACGGACAACCTCGATGCGCAGTGGAAGAGCAAGAAGGCTGCCTTCGGCATGTATGTGCTGGGCCTGCCGCAGCGCGTGGGCGACACCTCCGGAGACCTCCTGGTGGCAAGCCCGATGGCCGGTCCGCACGGCGACAAAGCAGCGTTGGTGTTCCCGAACAACATCATGATGTACAAGAACACCCCCTCCCAGGAGTCTTCCGAGGCCTTCCTGACCTACTACCTGGGCCAGGTCAAGGAGCTGTGGCGCCAGAAGCTGATGAACGGACTGCCGGTCTTCAAGTCCATCACTGAACTTCCCGAGTTTGCCGGTGATCCCAACAACGTCAAGATCGTCAAGGAATACCAGCCCATCGCGAAGACCTTCGCCGCGCAAGGCACCTCTCTCAACGCCAACCTCGCTGTCCTGGACGGCGGCCAGGCACTCAACCAGTTCACCCAGACCATCCTGACCGGAAAGACCGACGCCAAGACTGCACTCACGGCCTTCAAGACCGGCCTCGAATCCGTCATCAAGAAGTAAAGCCGTCGCCATGTCAACCACCACAACACAGTCCGGCCTCGCCCGGGCCCGTCGGGGACTCGCTCCCGGCGGGTCTGGCGGCGGGTCCGTAAACCGCAAGAGCAAACTGTCGGGGCAGGCCAAGCGGACGTTCTTCTGGCTCCTGTTGCCCTCGATCGTCCTGCTCATCCTGATCAACGGCTACCCGCTGATCTACGCCGGCGTGCAGGCAACCCACGACGGCTCCCTCATCGACACCGGCAACTTCGTCGGCGTCAACAACTTCGCCACCGTCCTGTCTTCGCCCGCCTTCTGGAAGGCCGCACAGTTCACGCTGTGGTTCACGATCGTGGGCGTCTTCGGCTCCTGGCTGGTGGGCCTGGGCCTGGCACTGCTCCTGCGCACCAAGATCCCGGCGGGCGGCACCTTCAAGGTCCTGCTCCTCCTGCCCTGGGTGGTGCCGATCGTCGTGTCCTCCACCGCTTGGAACTGGCTCGTCGCCACCCCGGACAGCCTCATCCCCTCCATCTTCCGCAACCTCGGACTCGGCACACCGCTGTTCCTGGCCGACCCGCACCTCGCCGCCGTCATGGTCATGGTCTTCAAGGTCTGGGTCAGCTTCCCCTTCATGATGATGATGATCTCCGCCGCCCTGGCCTCCGTGGACACCACCGTCTACGAGGCAGCCAGCATGGACGGCGCCAGCAAGTGGCAGCAGTTCACCCAGATCACCCTGCCGATGATCGCCCGCTCCACGTACATCAGCTGGATCCTGATGACGATCTTCTGCGTCAACGACTTCCCCACCATCTACCTGCTCACCGGCGGCGGCCCCGTCGACGCCACGACCTCCCTCGTGGTCCTGGCCTACCGCAGCGTCTTCCAGGACTTCCAGACCGGTCCCGGCGTCGCGATCGCCTTCCTTATGACCCTCACCCTCGTCGTCGTGTCGGTCTTCCTGTACCGCCAGATCCGAAAGTCGAGCGTCGAATAATGAGCGCAGTACTCCACGCCCACCCCGAATCCGGACCCGCACTCGGTGTCGCGGGACCCGAAAAATCGCGCCGCGTCCTCTCCGAAGCAGGCATGCGCGGACGCTGGTGGCGGTTCGTCCTGATCCTTGCCATTACTGCGATCGTCCTCGTCCCGATCATGGTCACCGTCATCCTGGCCCTCACCCCGGGTCCGAACAGCACCGCTACCGGCCTGACGCTGGAAAACATCACGGGTGTCTTCTCCAAGACCCTCGCCAGCACCTGGTTGACCAACAGCCTCGTCACCACGCTTTCCACGGTGATCGTCGCCGTCGCCGTGGCCGCACCCGCCGGGTACGTCCTCTCCCGCGGCCGCTCGAAAGCCGTCTCCGGCTACTCCCTGCTGCTGTTCGTTATGCAGTCGCTGCCGATCATCACCTCGGTGGTGCCGCTGTTCATCCTCTTCGCAGGCATGGGACTCGTGGACAATCTGCTCGGCCTGATCATCATCTACGTCGGCTCGACAATGACCGTGGCCACGTGGATGATGGCGGCATACTTCGATTCCATCCCGGTCAGCCTCGAGGAGGCCTCGTGGATCGACGGCTGCTCCGTGTTCGGATCGTTCACGAAGGTGGTGCTGCGCAACTCCCTGCCCGGCATCCTGTCCACCGCGATCTTCGCCTTCCTCCTGGCCTGGAACGACTATCTCGTCGCGATCGTGTTCCTGCGCTCCAACGAGATCTTTACCCTGCCGGTGGGCGTGCAGTCCTTCTTCCAGCAGAACATGACCGACTGGTCCGGCGTCATGGCCCTCGCCGTCGTCATGATGCTCCCGCCCATCATCGTTTTCGCCACGCTGAACAAGTACTTCAGCGTCGGCGGCATCGGCGGATCCCTCGCCGGACGATAACCGAACCTTTTCACGCAACTGACAACGCAAAGGAAAACCATGTCTTACTCCATCCAGCTGTACACCCTGCGCAATGCCATCCAGGAAGACCTGCCGGGCACCATCAAGAAGGTTGCCGAGATCGGCTTCACGCAGGTTGAACCCTACAATTTCGTGGCCACCGCGAAGGAACTGGGCGCCGCTTTGAAGGAGAACGGCCTCACGGCCCCGTCCGGGCACGCGCCGCTGCTGAGCCAGGACCAGGATGAGATCTTCGCCGCCGCCAAGGAACTGGGCATCTCCACGGTCATCGACCCGTACCTGCCTGCCGAACACTGGCAGAACGCCGAAGACATCCAGGCCACCGCTGCCAAGCTCAACGCCGCAGCAAAGAAGGGCGCCGAATACGGCATCCGCGTCGGCTACCACAACCACGCCTGGGAACTGGAGTCCATCATCGAGGGCCAGACAGCCCTGGAGTACTTCGAAGGCCTCCTCGACCCGGAACTGGTCCTGGAAGTCGACACCTACTGGGCATCCGTCGGTGGCCAGAACCCGGTGGAACTGCTCGCCCGCCTCGGTGACCGCGTGAAATTCATCCACATCAAGGACGGCCCCGGCACCACCGACACCAAGGCCCAGCAGCCTGCCGGCCAGGGCACCATCCCGGTGCTCGACGTCGTTGCTGCCGCCACGTCCCTGGAAGTAGGCGTCGTGGAGTTCGACGACTACGCCGGAGACATCTTCGAAGGCATCGCCCAGAGCCTCGCCTTCCTCCAGAACAACGCAGCACAGGACGTGAACGCATGAGCGCCGCAACGCACCAGTCCACCCGGTCCGCCCGCCGGGGACCCGTTGGCGTCGCCGTCATCGGCGCGGGCAACATCAGCAAGGCCTACCTGGACAACCTGACGGTCTTCCCGGACCTGAAGGTCCACGTCATCGCGGACCTGTTCGAGGAAGCCGCGGAGGCACGGGCCAAGGAATACGGCATCCCGGAGTTCGGTTCGCCGGAGCTGGCGCTCAACCATCCCGACGTCGAGATCATCGTGAACCTGACCATCCCGGCCGCGCACGTCGAGGTGGCCACGGCCGCCGTGAACGCCGGCAAGCACGTCTGGACCGAGAAGCCGTTCTCCCTGGACCGCGAATCCGGTTTGGCCCTGTTGAAGACGGCCGACGCCGCGGGGATCCGCCTGGGCTGCGCACCGGACACCTTCCTGGGCGCCGGACTGCAGACCGCCCGAAGGATCATCGAACGCGGCGACATCGGCACCCCGCTGACCGCCCTGACCATGTTCCAGACCCCCGGCCCCGAATCCTGGCACCCGAACCCGTCCTTCCTCTTCGCCCACGGCGCAGGCCCGCTCTTCGACATGGGCCCGTACTATGTCACCGCCCTGGTCCAGGCGTTCGGCTCGGTCCGTCGCGTGGCCGCCGTCGGGTCCAAAGCCAAGGACGTCCGCGTGGTCGGTTCCGGACCCAAGGCCGGGGAGGAATTCCCCGTCGAGGTCCCCACCCACGTCTCGGCCATGCTGCAGTTCGAAGGGGGCGCGTCCTCGCACAGTGTCTTCAGCTTCGAATCCCCCCGCCTGCGGATGGGCTTCGTGGAGATCACCGGCACCGAGGGCACCCTCGAGCTGCCGGATCCGAACTACTTCGACGGCGACCTCAAGCTCTGGCGCGCCGGGGCCGATGAAGCGGAAATCATTCCCGCGACGGGACCGGCCAACGGCCGCGGGATGGGCGTGCTGGACATGGCCCGGTCCCTGCGCGCCGGTGTCCCGCACCGCGCCCAGGGAGCCCTGGCCTACCACGTGGTAGATACCCTGGTCTCCATTTCCGAGTCCGCCGAAACCGGCACCTTTGTAGGCGTCGACAGCTCCGCCGTGACCTCCCAGGCCCTCCCCGAGGACTGGGACCCGATGGCCGCCACCCTCTAGGAATCCCTCATGACCAGCTCCGCCCCTACCC